>MFMT01000014.1 GCA_001783565.1 Candidatus Kaiserbacteria bacterium RIFOXYD1_FULL_42_15
TTATTTCAAATCGTTCGCTTTTGGTTAAGTCGCCTTTCATGATCTCAGTTTAACTGATAACTGAGTGTCCTAATAGGTTTTGGAATTTAGCTCCGGTTAATTAACCTCCATAAAACCATCATAGCCACCAGCTTTGTTTTTAAAAAAGTTGCTGGCTATGATGGTTGCCAAGCACGGTTAATCACAAGCGAACAGAGGAGATGACGCCATGGCGAAAAAAGCTGTGTCCCCATCGATTACCAAAGGGCAGGCCGGCAAGTTTGCTGACCTACTTACGACCGCTCTTGCTAAGAGTGGTCTGCCGAGCGATGGCACGCAACGTGTTCTCGAACAACACGGTGCGGCCCTGGCGGTGGCGTTCATTGGGCTCGTGAGTGAGCGGGTGGATGCGACGGCGAAAGTTATCTGCCGTACCGTCGCCGTTGATCGCACTTTGTCGCCTGAAGCTGCTATTGCAGCTACTGGTCGTCGGCAATACGTCACGGCCGGAGTCCTAGCGTCCATGCCGCCAGGTGAGGGCGAGACGGCAGTGATCGAATTCATCCCCCTCGAAAAATGGATGAGCGATGAGAAGGTTGACGCGAAACTTGCCGAGTATGGCTTGGTCGCGGCAGACCCGTACGCATTGGCAGCTTTCAGCGTTGTGGAGCCCGCTTTCGCTGACGACCGCCCCTGCTTCACCCATTGGCAAGACGCTGATGGGAAATGGTGCAGCGCGGCGTTCGGCGTCTGGGGTGACGAGCGGTGCGTGGGCGTGTATCAGTTCTCCATCGACTGGAGTGGTCGCTGGTGGGCTACGGGCGTGCGCAAGTAGCACTCAAAAAACCCTTTGAACTTAGCTCCCGCGTTTCCTTTGGAAACGCGGGGCTTTCTTTTTTACATTTTTATACAAATGGTATACTCAATCTGGTAGTAGGCGAATTTGTCCACGATTACGGTTGCGGACGGCCGAATCCAGTATCCATAGTGCCAGAATTATTGCGATTATGGTTGCAATAAGTGTGCATTATGTAGACACTTCAAAAAATGAAGTTACTTGGTGTGAAGTACTGGGGTATTTTGATACCGTATAAAATTCAACTCGGAGATGTATCGATGGGTGGTGGTGCGGATGGTATTTTACATAATATGCAACGCGGCGTTCAGCGACTGGGATGACGAGCGGAACGTGAACGTGAACCGGAACCAGGATGACTGGAATGGTAACTGGTGGGCTGCGGGCGTGCGCAACTAACAAAATTTCTTCCCAACTCAGGTTGGGGAGTTTTGTTTCTCCACTTGCCCCAACCACCCGCCGAGCATCCGAACGATTTCACCAAACTTGGTTGAAATAATAAAGAAAAATGGTCATCCGATGACCGTTTTTTCGTTGTTTGTTTAAGTTAGGTTACTTAGTTGCTTCAACGACGCGGGCAAATGAGTCTGGGCGGTCTTTGGCTAGAGTGGCGAGAACTTTACGGTCGAGTTTGATGCCTTTGTCAGACATGGACTTGATGAAGCGACTGTATTTGATATCAAAAAGATTAAGGGCGGCATTGATGCGGACAGTCCAGAGACGGCGAAAGTCAGCTTTTTTGTCTTTACGGTGGGCAAAAGCGTAGGTTTCAGCGTGGTAAATCGCTTCACGAGCTACTCGCTTTTTCTTTGATCGCTGGAGGCGATAACCTTTTACTTGTTCGAGGATATTGCGGCGGCGCTTTTGCGCCATCAATCCTCCTTTTACGCGTGACATATATTGTTACTTAACAGCAGGGTTAGTCTCTGATAATGGTTTGGCACCGGTTCCGGGTAGAAAACGACGAGTTATACGCTTACTCAAATTTAGTAGCTGAGTACGTTTTCGACGTAGTCGTTGCTGACCTGTCTGGCGGGCATTAAAGTGGTTTTGACCTGGTTTTCGAGCAACTAACTTGCCGTTTTTGGTCACCTTAATGCGCTTGCTGAATGATTTATTTGTCTTCATATAATTTGTGTGACCACAGATAAGTGTGGCAACTATAGCGTATTGGGGGCTTATTGTCAAAGCCATTTATGGTTAAACCATACCACCCTCCAGAAAAGCGTCCAAATCCTTCTTTTTACTCTGTTGTGAACCATGTGCTGGTGCCTTTTTGGGTTCTGGGGCGATAGGTTTGGCGGCATCTTTGAGCTTTTGAACCTTTGTGCCCGGCATACGTTCGAGGGTAGTAGTGAATCCTTTTGGGCTCTTTTTTATCTCATCGGCGATTTTATATTCGGTCGGGATGATTTTTAGAAAACGGTCGAGGCGTTCTTTTAGGAAAGCGGGGTCCATATATTTGTAGCGTCCCCACAAGAATAGATCGACTTTGACACGATGTCCTTCTTCTAGCCATTCGGAGATTCTTTTGACCTTGAGTTGCTGGTCGTGCTCACCGGTTCCGATTTTTACTTGGACGCTTTTGGTTTCGGTGACGTGTGACTTGGCTTTCATCTCACTGGCCTTGCGTCCAGTGTCATAGCGGTATTTACCAAAATCCATGATTTTAGCCACTGGTGGTTTGGCATTGGGAGAAATTTCAATCAAGTCCAGATTGGCCTCATCCGCTGCTTTGAGTGCATCCTCAAGAGATAATACACCGAGATTTTCACCCAGAGCTCCAACCACACGCAATTCCTTGGCATGGATAGCATGGTTGATTCTAGTTTTGGCCTTGTATGAATATGACTGTGGTTTTTGCAAGTTGGATGGTCTTATTGAATAATTGACTATGTATATAGCCGTGTGTGAATTAGGGACTATCTCTGCTCGTCAAATAGGTATACAAAATATACTACATAAACGTTATTTTGCAATGAAAAAGTGTTAATCGACCTCCAGTCATCTGTCACTCGTCTCACTATCTTTTATTGAAGTAATTTAACTAGCTTTTTTTATTTGCGCCAAGGCATTTGGGACAACGGCATTGCTTTGGGTTAATATAGGTTTTCCAGAATTCCTTCCCGTAATTGTAGGTTAATTCCTCGCCCGGCTTAATCGCCTTTTTGGCATAGATAAAGATGTGTTTTTCACCCTCATCAATTTCAGGGTAACAATTAGGACTACAGGAGTGATTTATATAGCGCGCTTCATTCTCGCGACCACGCCCATCTATTGTCCATTTGTCATTTAATTCAAAAAGATATTGTCCGCCACGCGAGTCCGCTACAGCTGTGGAAATTTTTTCACCTGTATATTCAATCACCAAATCATCTTTTTTCAGAGCGGTATTTGTAAATAATCCTAAGCCATGTGAGCCGCGTTTAACGGAAAACTTTTTTGTTGTCATAATAATTGCAGCCAGCAGTATAGCAGATAATGCTTCAAAGCCAATATTTTTGTAAAAAATACAACCTATAAACAGTCGTCAATATTTGAAGTCTTTCATTTTGCTATACTCAATATGTATGAATGATCAGATTTCTAAGTATATTCGCGCGGCCAATTATTTATCTGCTGCGCAAATCTATCTACAGGACAACTTTCTCCTCAAAGAACCCCTACAGCCAGAACACATCAAGAAACGCCTTTTAGGTCATTGGGGAACTTGTCCAGGAATTAACTTCGCTTACGCTCACCTCAACCGGGCTATTACTGCACACAGTTTGGAAATGATGTTTGTCCTTGGCCCGGGACATGGCTTTCCGGCCATCCAAGCCAATCTTTTTTTGGAGGGTACTCTGTCTAAATATTATCCCAGTGTACCTCGCAACACTACCGGCATTGCTGAATTGTTCAAAAAATTCAGTTGGCCATATGGTTTCCCGAGCCATAGCAACCCAGAAGCGCCGGGGGTTATTTTAGAAGGTGGGGAACTTGGTTACTCCCTCTCAACTTCCTTTGGTTCAATACTCGATAATCCGCACCTGATTACAGCGTGTTTGGTTGGAGATGGAGAAGCTGAAACAGGCCCGACAGCCACTGCTTGGCACTTAAATAAATTGATTGATCCAGCTACCAACGGAGCAGTTTTGCCAATTCTCCACCTCAATGGTTATAAAATTTCCGGGCCAACATTTTTTGGTCGGATGAGTGACGATGAATTAATATCCTTGTTCACTGGTTATGGTTACGAGCCACACCTAGTAGATGCTTTTGTTGAAGGAGACGTTCACGCCAAGATGGCGACAGTGCTTGATAGCGCGGTGGAAGCGATTCGGTTTACGCAACACTGTGCACGTGAAGGTACCTTAAAAGGTACACCAAAATGGCCGATGATTATTCTCCGTACTCCCAAAGGTTGGAATAGTATCGGCTATCTTGATGGCAAAAGAATCGAGGATAATAATTTCTCACACCAAGTGATTGCCGAACAGGCCAAGACGAATCCTGAACACCTGGCCAAGCTAGAGCATTGGCTCCGGTCATATAATTTTAACGAAATATTTGATGGTGAACATTTTGATTCTGACATTGAGTCATTAGTACCAGAAGAGAGCAGGCGGATGGGTGATTCGTCTTATACTCGTGGTGGGGCACCGCATTACCAACCGTTGATTTTACCTGAGTTAACTGACTACGCGGCTGCCAATCTCTGTGACTTGGATAACCCGATTTGTGGTATGGAAAGTAGCATGGAGAAAATCGGCGCTTATTTACGTGATGCCATGAAGCTCAATGAACACAACCGAAACTTGCGCCTAATGTCACCAGACGAGACGTATTCCAATAAATTACAGGCAGTTTTTCAATATACCAAGCGGGCTTTTGTTTGGCCTCATCGTGAATGGGATATAGATTTGGCTAATGATGGAAGGGTGTTGGAAATGCTTTCAGAACATAGTCTGCAGGGATTACTCCAAGGATATGTACTTACTGGTCGTCATGGGGTGTTTGCTTCTTATGAGGCCTTTATACAGATTGTGGCCAGTATGGCTGATCAATATGCAAAATTCCTCAAGATTGCCCGCGAGGTACCTTGGCGTGGCACTATTCCATCTTTGAATTATATTTTGACTTCAACCGGTTGGGAACAGGAACACAACGGTTTTTCCCATCAGAACCCGGGTTTTATTGATGGTGTGCTACAGCGTCAAGGAGAATTTACCAATGTTTACTTTCCACCTGATGCCAATACCGCTATTGTTACTTTCGACCGAGTGATGCGCTCCACCGAGGAGATTAACGTGATGGTTTGTGGTAAAAGGCCATTACCAATTTGGCGTACTCTAGAAGAAGCTAAAAATGATGTTGTTGACGGAATTTCTACTTGGAATTTTGCTAGTGATGATGACCCTCATATGGTATTTGCTTCAGTTGGTGATCATTCGACACAAGAAGTGTTGGCCGCCATCAGCATCGTGCGTCAAGAAATACCAGCTTTCCGCATGAGATACGTAAATATCAATTCTCTTTCGTCTATTGGTTTTGGAATTGGTAATGCCCATCATCAAGTGGTGCGCGAACATTTTTTCGAATATTTCACTACCGACAAACCAGTATATATGAACTTTCATGGTTACCCACAGACCATCAAACAGATTCTGTTCGACTATGGTTGTGACGCTGCCCGATTTAAGGTTCACGGTTATGAAGAAAGCGGTTCCATTACGACACCATTTGACATGATGGTGCGTAACCATGTTGATCGTTTTCATCTGGCAATGGAAGCATTCTCTTTAGCAGAGGGTCAGGGTATTATTGATGCTGGAGAAGCAAAAAAATTACACCAAAAATACGAAGAAAAATTAATTGAACACAAAGCATACATTATGGAATTTGGTGATGATCCCGAGATAATTACAAATTGGATATGGCAATCACGCTCTTAATAAATCCCGGCAGTTCTTCAAAAAAATACTCTCTGATTGAGGATGGTAGAGTAGTGATGGATATGCGTTTTGAACGCGATGCCGAGAATATTAAGTTTTGTCTGCAGTTGAATGGCCGAGAACAAAAGTGTGAAGACCCCACCCTAGAGCAATACAACACAGCTATACGCTTTGTACTTGATACAGCCCTGCGTGAGAAAATAATCAAGAACTTACAAGATATTACTAGAGTTGGTATCAGGATTGTTGCCCCAGGTACATTTTTTCAGTCCCATCGTTTGATTGACGGTCTATTTATTCATAAATTACGTGAACGTGAGCCAGTAGCTCCTCTCCACATTCCTCCCACCTTGCGAGAAGTCGAATTGGTTAAAATGGAACTGCCGCAAGCGATGTTGGTGGGTGTTTCTGACAGTGCCTTTCATAGCACAATGCCGACATACGCACGGGACTACAGTATAGAACTCAAGGATACCGACATGTATGACATCCATCGCTTTGGTTACCACGGCATTTCGAATGCTTCGGTAGTTCGTCGTACGGTGTCAGTGTTTTCAGAGATACCAGCACGAATGGTAATCTGTCACGTTGGTAGTGGTGTCAGTATGACGGCCGTACATAATGGCGAAAGCATTGATACCACGATGGGCTTTAGCCCTGGTAGTGGTCTGGTAATGGGAAGTCGGGCCGGAGATATTGAATCCGGTGCTCTCTTGGAATTGATGCGGGCCAAGAACCTTCATCTTTTTGATGCCCAAACCTATATTCAAACGAGGGGAGGTCTCAAAGGTCTGACTGGAGAAGCTGACTTCAGACATATTTTGGAACGTCTATCTCAAAATGATGAAGTGGCTACAGAGGCAATGAATTTATTTGTTTACCATTTTCAAAAAGCGCTGGGTGGTTTCGTTGTGGCCTTAGGTGGTTTAGACGCTATTGTTCTAACTGCCACCGCTGTCGAACGGAGTACTACTCTACGGACACTTTTACTAAAAAACCTCGAGTGGGCTGGTATCAATATCGATAACACAAAGAATGACGCTCTGGTGGGTCACGATGGTATTATCAATGTAGCAGATAGTAAGGTGAAAGTGGCCGTTATTCGCACCAATGAAATTGATGAAATGTATCGCGTCACCAATGATTTTCTTGTACCTGAATAACAAATTTTAACTAATTTCATCAGTTCTCTTAATTTGGTGTGTAGTGAGATTTAAGTTAATATAAAACAATATTAGTTTTTATTAGTAACTAACTTGAATTTGAGTGTATATGAAAATAATTATCACAGTATTGATGGTAGCGGCCTTGGCAGTTGGAGGGTGGTTTTATTTTAATAAGGCAGATGATACTGATGATCTGTTGACGACTATTGGTGACACTAACATAAATGAGGTTAACACCCAAGAAACCACAAATGATGCTAGACAAGTTGTTACACCCGGGTCATATTCAGTCGACATATCTACCAGTGAGGTTCGATGGGCTGGTAAAAAGCCACTGATTGATGGTTATATAAATTCTGGCACCATTGGATTAACAGAAGGCACGATTACTGTGTCTGATGATGTGGCCACCGGGTCGTTTACCATTGACATGAATACACTAGCGGTTGGATCAACTGCCAAAAAACCCGGTAAGGAATCTCTCTTAGAAGGACACCTTAAGGGGACTGGATGGTTTAATGTCGCCGAATTCCCGACTGCGCTATTTGTCATAACAAAAGTCACTCCCAGGGCGGATAGCGATGTCACTTTTGAGTATGACGTTACTGGCGATTTAACCATGAAGGATGTCACTAACGAAATTAGTTTCCCCGCTACCATCTATGAATCCGTTGACGGCAATATTAATGTTGAGGCGGTCACTGTCCTAGATAGAACAAAGTGGGGAATCACCTCCATGTCTGGCTCTTTTTTTGATGACTTGGCAGACAATGTAATTGACGACAATGTTCAATTATCTTTTTCGTTGAAAGCTGAGAAGGATTAGTGATGGATCATGTACTTGCAAAAAACAAACGTGAAGCGTCTTTGCGAGCCACAGCGCGGCAATCCACGTCTTCGTCACTTCTTTATTTCCTGTCAAAAAATTTTGATTGAAATGGCCTGCCTGAATTTCTTGAAAGTGGTGGATTTGTGGTGAAAAGAAAAGCCACCCGTCCGCCGAAGCGGGCAAGTGGTTCAATGTTCAGTGAAGTGATTGCCTGCGCAAATCACGGAACTTATAGAGCTCTGGCACTGGAAACCGTTCTTGCGAAGTATCCCAGCGCTCAAAACCCTTTTCCTCCATCTCGCGAATGATTTCAGCACCCGCCTCCAGATCACTGGTGTTGAGGAGAAAGTTCACAAAGAAATCTCCTTCATCACGTTCAACTTGGCAACTGAAGAGAATGCCAGATCGACCGCCGACATTGTGCGAATCCCAGTTTGTCTGGATGATGCCACCACAGACCACGCTTGTTATGACCATACGGTCGATGCGTTGCAAGTGCAGATTGCAGGCGGCCGCTTTCAGTGTCGCTCTTGTGTAGTCATCGATGATACCAGGGCCTTTCTCGACCATCAGACATGACCATGAATCCCAACCCATGATGTTCTCCTTCGGTTTTTGAATGTTTTGCCTAAAAGGCAGGAACTCATTGAGTCAAAGACGACCCAAAACCTGACCGCACAATCAATATAGTGGAAATGGGGATTTGTAAATAGGTTAGGATATTTGATCCACATCTACAATAAATAATACTAGCGCCTAATGGCGCTAGTATTATAAAAGTGGAGATGTGGGTAATCGAGTCACGAATCACTTAGTATAATCACGCACTTCGTGCGGATTCTACTAAGTGTTCTTGAATTCTACGAATTCTGTACACCTTATCACCACTTTTACACCTTGCTCCAAAGATGGTTGGTAAGGTCTTGAGAAATGATATTAAATCATTTCTCACACGCCTCGGCTGTTTTATCCTCTGGGGAGGAGGAGAAAACATGCCTGTGGCCGTTCAACTCCCCCGTGAAGTGCGCAGGCACTTCACTCACATCTCCACTAAATAATAAAAGCGCCTAATGGCGCTAATATTATAAAAGTGGAGATGTGGGGAGTTGAACCCCAGTCCGAATTAGGTACTCATGGTGCTTCTACAGTGCGTAGTTTTTCCTTGTCAGAACTTCTGCGCTTAGTGAATTTCTTTGTCGTCACGAATTTTTATTCAGTCGTCGTAGTATTTTCTACGCCTTCATCATAAAAATTCTGAACTTCGTGAACTTCATCTAAGCGCAGGAGTTCTGTTTAAAGTAATTATCTATAGGAAAGACAAAACAATAATTACTCGAGTTGCTACAAGCTTGAAAAGATACGGCAACGCATATCTTCCCACAGCCCCGTGGCTATTTTACAGACGACGCCGTATGAGGCGTTTAACGTCGCTGCATCGATCCAGCCGGCGAATGGTTACGCTAGAGCGGGAGCGAATCCGAACGCGTTAGCGTAAGGACTTGGTATTGCTTTGTTTGCAAATACAGATGGAACCTTTTAACGAATTGGTTGCCATTTTCAACACTGCACAACATGGGTAGGTTAACCGTCGATGCCTAGCATCCCCGAGCACCTTTCCATGGAAAGGTGGATTTTGATTTCTTGCTCGATATTACTACCAAATTGGTTTTAATATTGAATTTGCATCAAAAGGTGCTCGGGAATGGCGTACTTATAATGACGTACGCCGAGAAAGTTTCTTTCAAACAAGAAGGGGAAGAGTTAGTGTGGTGTTGGGGCGGGCGCAAAAGACGCACTCGCCCCAAACATATTAGATGTCATCTTCTTCCGGATCATCCCAATCATCAATCTCCGGGGATGCCGGATGTTTGTAGATGTCCCATATGGCTGGTATGAGGGGTATCCACAAACAGGCATAAATAAGTAGAAGCCAGAATATGAGTTTCACTTATTTCCCTTTCCTTTTCAGTTGAAGATGTGTCAGGGCGGGCACGTTTTTCGCGCCCGCCCAGACAATCAAGATGAACCCTGCGTCGGGTCATATATGACCTTTGGCGGGGGTTTTACTGCTGTGAGGTGGATGTCATCTTGGACATCCACCTCCGAATCGAAAACTTCCTTCTGTTCTGGCCACAGCCAATGGCCCACGATGAAGGAAACGATGAAGGCAACTAACAGTATCCCTGCCAGAATTATTTCCATTTTCTATTCCTCCCATTTGTTTCAGTTATTCAAAGGTGGTGCGGAGAGCGAACATGATGTCGCTATCCGCAAGTTTTTGGTCGGCATCAAGCCGAAAGCTCGGCATTATCCGCTAGTAGTCCTTCCAGCCATGCCGCAACCTCTCTTTCCATTTCTTCTGTCCCTTCGTTTATTTTCCCGGTGGCCTCATTACCACCTTTGAATAACTGAAATTAATTTTGTTTCAAGGTACGTGCAATATCTCGCTTGGTGTCGCGGGCTTTTAGCGTCTCGCGCTTATCGGCTTTCTTTTTGCCACGGGCGAGGGCGAAACCGAGCTTGATTTGTCTGCCTTTATTGTACAATGAAAGTGGCACAGCTGTCAAACGGGCGTGTTCAGTTGCTCTTTCTAGTTCCTCCAGTTCCTTTTTGGATAACAGTAGCTTTCTAGCCCTTTCCGGGTCATAACTCTTGGCTGTGTTGATGGGCTGAAAGCTTGGAATGCCAATACCAACCAAATATGCCTCGCCACCACGAACAATAATGTGCCCACCCTCTAGACGTGCTTTTCCAGCCCGAATTGACTTTACTTCAGTCCCCAACAACACCAAACCCGCCTCGAAGGTCTCAAGGATTTCAAAGTTAAAGTGGGCTTTTTTGTTACTAGCGTAATTGCTCATATATAGTGATTGTAGCTACTATACCCTGCCCTGAATCAAAAAGTAAACAAATCAGAGTGACTTAGTCTAGCAGATCACCTTTTAAGATACATTATCCGAAAAGCGATAAAGGGCAGGGTAGAGTAAATTTTTGTTTAATCAGTAGGGATTGAATGGGGTGATTAAGAACGGTTGAGGAGAAAACGGGTCAAGCATAGCTTTTGGTCTTATTTTCTGTATAATAGCCCTACTATGTCCGAAACAGAAAATAAACAAAATAATAGCGGAGAAGGAGAGGAAACAAGTTCAAATCAAGAAAAAAAGGATTTGAATACTATTAATAATGATGCTAAAGAACCTGAGAAAAAGAGTGGTTTAGGACGAGAACAAATACGCAATATGCGCAAGCATGTACCAGTTGGTCCGGGAAATTTCTGGAACAATATGTTATCGACCGTATTACTGCTGATTTTTGTGACGGTGGCTTTTTCGTATCTGACTGATACCAATGTTAAGCCGACAGAACTCTCAATATCTGAGGTGGTATCACAGGTAAAAAATGGTGAGGTGAAGGGAATTATTGTTCGTGGTAGCAAGCTGGAGATTTCTTATAACGATGAGACAAAGGTCGCCGGCGAAGCCAAGCGCGAGACAGATGCTTCAGTGTCAGAATCTTTGACCAATCTCGGTGTATCGTCTGAACAATTAGCCAAGGTAAAAATTGATGTGCAAAGAGAAACTGGCTTTTCTTACTGGTTGGGACAATTTGCTCCATATTTGTTCCCACTGATTTTTATTGGTTTGGTTATTTGGTTTTTTTCACGTTCGGTGAAGGGGGCTGGAATGCAGGCCCTAAATTTTGGCAATAGCAAGGCGCGCATGATTGACCCTAATGACAAAAATCAAAAAGTCACTTTCAAAGATGTGGCCGGAGCCAAAGAAGCCAAACAAGAATTGGAGGAAATTGTAGACTTTCTCAAGAACCCCAAGAAGTTTCTTGATATCGGGGCTGAGATTCCTAAAGGTGTGATGATGATGGGTGCACCGGGAACGGGGAAGACGCTCTTGGCTCGCGCTGTCGCGGGTGAAGCAGGAGTACCGTTCTACTCAATTTCTGGATCAGAATTTGTGGAGATGTTTGTTGGAGTCGGCGCCTCACGTGTGCGTGATCTCTTCCAGATAGCCAAAAAATCAGCTCCATCGATTATCTTTATTGACGAAATTGATGCTGTGGGACGAGTGCGAGGTACGGGTGTTGGCGGAGGAAATGACGAGCGTGAACAAACTCTCAATCAAATATTGGTGGAGATGGACGGCTTTGAACCAAATGCCAAAGTAATCGTTATGGCCGCCACCAACCGTCCTGATGTGCTTGACCCAGCACTGTTGCGACCTGGCCGTTTTGATAGACGAGTAACAATTGACTTGCCTGACCGCAAAGACCGCGAGGAAATCCTCAAGGTCCATGCCCGCAAAAAGCCGTTGCAGGACGATGTTAATTTGGAAATTATTGCTCAGCGTACTCCTGGTTTCTCTGGCGCTGATTTGTATTCACTAATGAATGAAGGTGCAATTCTCGCCGCACGCGAATTACGCAAGAAGGTGGGACAGTTTGACCTAATTCGCTCAATTGAAAAAGTTATGCTTGGTCCAGAACGCAAAAGTCATGTCCTCAGTAAACGAGAAAAGTTGGTGACTGCCTATCATGAAGTCGGTCATGCCCTGGTGGCTTCGGTTCTACCTTATGCCGACCCAGTGCAAAAAATCTCGGTCATAGCGCGTGGTCGAGCTGCTGGCTATACACTTAAGCTTCCTGACGAAGACCGCAAGATGCATTCCAAAAAAGAATTTTTGGATGATATTGCAATGACGCTTGGTGGTTATGTAACGGAACAAATGGTGTTTGACGACCTAACAACCGGACCAAGTAATGACCTCCAGGTGGTAGCCAATCTAGCGCGTGATATGGTGACCAAATATGGTATGAGTGATGTGCTCGGACCGGTTGCCTTTGAGGGTTCTGGTGGACGGATGATTGGCGGCGGAGTGAGTGAAGATCGTGGTTATTCACCACAAATTGCCAAAGCAATTGATGATGAAGTTAATAAAATTATTCAAGATGGGATGGATAAAGCAAAGGAGATTTTGACGAAATACCGCACTGCCTTAGATAATATTTCCGTCCGTTTGGCTGAGGTGGAGACATTAGAACGTGAAGAATACGAAGCGTTGCTTAAAAGAGAGGGAGTTGAAATTAAAGATGCCTACAAAAAACAACGTGAACTAGATGAAGCTGTGGCTGATCCGACGAAGGTGTTGGCTACTGATTTAGAGACGAAACTTTAATCTGAATGACTTAGTTATACAGAGAAAGTGGCGGGCCTACGGCCCGCCACTTTCTATACGTTTACTACCTTGACTAGAAATTGTAAAAACTGTCGTCACGAATCACTAAGTATATTATTTCGCTATGCTCCTAATCTACTAAGTGTTCGCGAAGACGCCACCTATGGTGGCGTCAGACGTTTAAAAACCTTGGTTTTAAACGTCTTCACGAGGAATGGAGCCACAGCGTAATGACGAAGTGATCCATGGTTATTAAAATAAGCCCCGAAAAATTCCTATATACTAAAATTCTACGAATTCTGGACACCTTGTAATACCATCCCCAATTAACGCTTAGACATAAACGCCTTTCAAAATTTTGAGCGAAAAGCAAGCTGGAGTCCGAAGCATATTGGTATATGTTGAGGGCGAAGCGCGGTTTTGTAGCCAAAATTTGGGATTGCGTGTCCAATGGTTAATTGGAGATGGTATAAGCAAAGCTTTCTGATTGCACTCACTCGGAAATGAAAGTGCCCTTTCATTTCACTCATTCGATTGTCAGTCACCACCTCCTCGTTTCATTAGAAAGCTGGCAGGCAGGGTCTTGCGAAGTGCAGAAATTTTTATTAGGGATAAAAAATTCTATGCTCACGTCGTTCCAACCCGGACTAGTGTCACTTAAGACGCATGTCAGATATTAAAATAAAACACTCTAGTCTTTTGACCGAAGTGTTTTATTTTACGCTAGTCCGCCCTCCACGACTCGAACGTGGGACCATTTTGGTCTAGAAATTCAAAACTTTGTCCGCCCGCTTGGACTCGAACCAAGGACCACGGAGGTATAAGCTCCGCGCTCTACCAACTGAGCTACAGGCGGACAAAGTTTTTAATTTATACACTTCTTCATCTCGAAGTCCAAATACTCGCTTCGCTCGTGCTTGGCTTCTCGACTTGAATTGTAAGCTCTATGCTCTAACCAACTGAGCTAAGGGCGGACAGAACATTCTTCAAATAATCCTGTCATCTTATGCTGTGGATGGATGGCAGGTGGCAAAACTATAGCGCGTTTTAGCTTCGGGGACAACGGGTAGGGTATTTAATTGTGATGTGTGATAATGATATTGGAACGTTCACCCCTGAAACTAGGAGAAATGGTGATGAAAACATTACTTTCTTCTGCTTCGAAACTCGCAATTATTGAATTTTGGAACAAGAACCAAAAGCAGCGTTTTTGGGAATTGATTTCCGATGACTGGATGACGCACCACTTTCCACCTGACCTATTTTACGTTAGGTCATTGACGCCTGCCGAAAGAGTTTCCTCGAAATATGATGGAGATTTGCAAGATGTTTGGTATGGAGTATTTGAACCAATCTCGGGGAAAGTCATTGTTGTCTCTGATGACCCAAGAGTATTATTTAGGGAGGCAAAAAAGAACATGGTAATAATAGTTTATTGCCATTGAAAAGAAACCGGGCGGTCTTTGCGAAGACCGCCCCTTCCTTAATTAAAGATTTTGTTTTCTACTATTCACAATAAACACCTTTTTACTTGTGGCATTTCCGTTTAGGGTATTTACTTAGGTTGATGCAATTAGCATCGGGTTCTTTCAGAAAGGAAACCTCCTTTGAAAAACGTTCCGAATGCCCACATGCGCGCACAGTTCCGCGCCGAGGCGCCAACCAACTGAGAGGAGGTGATCCATTGTCTCAATGTTTGTTTTCAAACAAAATTGACAACAGACATTGCGAATCTATCGAAACGGCCGACTCGCAAGAGCTCGGCCGTTTTCTTTTTTCCTCTTTACTCCAAATGCAAACCCTCTCCCAGCTTGGCGACACGGGCGGCGATGAGAGGAAAGTGGCGTTTGAGGTCGGCCCCGTCTTCTAAACTGGCGACTAAATTTTGGGCTTCGGTGCGAGCGGCCTCGACCAGCTTGAGATTCTTGATGGCTTCCATACCGAGGTCGGAAAGCCCTGATTGTTTTTGACCATAGAGTTCACCACTGCCCCGAAAATCTAGGTCATATTCGGCCAATTCAAAACCATTTTTAGCGGTGGTCAAAGCTTTGAGCCGATGACGGGTTTTTTCTGATTTACTACTGCTCACCGCAAAACAGTAGGCCTGATAGGTACTTCTGATAACTCGTCCGCGGAGTTGGTGTAATTGGGACAAGCCAAAACGTTCCGCTCCTTCAATAATAATATTGGTGGCATTGGGGACATTGACACCGACTTCTACGACTGAGGTCGCTACGAGAATATCAATTTTGTGCTGGGCAAATTCCGCCATCACAGTATCTTTTTCGGTGGGAGTCATCTTACCGTGCATTATCCCCACGATATATTCTGGAAACACTTCTTTTTGCAGTCGGACAGCTTCGGTCTTCACATTTTTAAGATTAAGGGCATTTTCTTTTTCCGGATCAGGTTCATCAATACGCGGACAAATCACATATGCCTGTCTGCCGGTTTTTAGTTCTTCTCTGAGGTGGTCGTACATAATTTTTTCTTGCCCAGGAACAATGATTTTGGTAATGACCGCTTTGCGTCCTTTGGGCATTTCATCAAGCAAGGTAATATCCAAGTCCCCGTAAATAGTTAGAGCTAAAGTGCGGGGGATAGGAGTGGCGGTCATACTCAACAGATGCGGAATCGGAGACTCAGATTCACTCAAAATAAACGCTGAATTGCCATTCGTTTTTTCTCCGTGCGCGTTCTGTGTTTTTCTGTGTACCAATGCTTTACGTTGACTAGTTCCAAAGCGATGTTGTTCATCAATAATAACGTAGGCCAGATGTTTGAATTCCACACTTTTATAAATAAGTGAGTGTGTACCAATGAGAATAGGAATCTCACCATTTTTTACCCACTTAAGTAACTGGGCTTTAGAAATAGTAGTCGGTTTACGAGGATCACTTTTACTCGGAAATTTTTGACAACCACTGCCCGTAATCAGTCCAATCGCAATGGGCAGATGTTTAAAATAGTCAATAAAACTTTCAAAGTGTTGTTTTGCAAGGATTTCAGTTGGTGCCATATAGGCCACTTGTAAGTTTCCGTATTCTAAATCCTGCAGTGAAGTCTTTGTGAGGGATGTCATCCCTAATTGGGATTTATTTTGGTTGGTTTGCTTGTGCTGTTTGATACCTTCGGGCGGTCGGGACGTGACCACCGCATAGGCGGTGGTGGCAGCCACAGCCGTCTTACCACTACCGACATCACCTTCCAGGAGACGTGACATCGCACAATTAGCCTGAAAGTTTTTTAGAATAGTCTGGATGGAGTTTTTTTGGGCAGTGGTCAAGACAAAAGGGAAACGTTCAGTAAATGCTTGCAGGTGGGTAGCTTCGGTCCTGATTTGATAGGTGGTAGCAACGTTCGCTTCTTGGCGTGATTGCGCATTTTGTATTTGAATATAAAAAACCTCTTCAAAGGCAAAGCGTTTGCGAGCACTCTTGGCGTGGTCAGCTTTTTTTGGTGAATGTATCCAGACGAGGGCGGTTTTTAAATCAGGTAAATTATATCGGGACAAGATCTCTTTGGGAATGGGGTCAATCAGTGTGTCTAAAATACCTTTTTCAAAACATTTTAACACGGTGTGGTATAGCCATTTACTGGTTACACCCAGACTCTCGCGGTAGACAGGGTAGATAGTGTCATCAAGATTTTCGGTATTTTTAAAAATGGAATCATGGCGATCAATCGGCAAGGCATCAAGCTTTTCTATTTCGGGGTTGGCAATATAAAGTTTTTGTGCGGTACCAGTGACCTTACCAACCAGCTTTACATACATGCCGTCGCTGTACATCTTTGCTAAGTAGGGTTGATTAAACCACATAATTTTTATCTTCGCCGAACCATCTTCAATATATCCCTCCGCAATCGGTCGGCGACTTTTCCACGCTTTACGTGTCTTCAGTCCCGATAATTTTCCAAAGACAATGGCTTCTTGATCTTTTTGCAGACCACCCACCGATTGGATATCGCTCACATCAGTGTAGCGTTGGGGAAGGTACCGCAAGAGGTCCAGGACAGTTTCAATCCCCAATTTATGGAGTGCCTTTTGGTGTAGGGTGTCAATGCGAAAATGGGAGATAAGGAGGTCTTGATGATTCATAAAGAGTAGAGGAATTATAACATATTATTCAAGTAGATATTGACTTTAGTATTAAACTATGTTATTATTAAAAATAAGGTTGCCCGGCACATTAACCCCAATAACCGAACACCTCACCTAATAATTTTGCACCACCAC
>MFMT01000015.1:0-1885 GCA_001783565.1 Candidatus Kaiserbacteria bacterium RIFOXYD1_FULL_42_15
CTCCAAAAACACCAACATCGCCCCGCCACCGATAGAAACAAAACTGAATTTTTCATTGAGACCAAATTCCTCAATGGCCGCCACAGTATCACCACCACCGACAACACTAAAAGCATCTGAGTTAGCGATTAGTCTAGCTAGATTATGGGTTCCACCTGGTGCACCGTATTCATAGAGACCGAGCGGTCCATTCCAAAGAATAGTCCCGGCCGACATCACCAAGGGAATCAACGACTCCAGTGTCGCTTGGCCCATATCAATAATTTTTTCATCAGGAAAAATATCTGATATAGCTGCGGTGCGTGTACCTCGTGCGCTTTGTACCACCACGTCAACGGCGGTCACTAATTTGGGGTCATCCAAAAATGATGCACCAAGCAACGTCACATCCGACACTAGTGATGTACCGATTTCATAACCTCTGGCTTTGAGAATATCATTGAGAAGAGCCCCAGTTACAAAAACCCGGTCATATAGTTTTAAAAATTTTTCCACTAGAGGCATCTTAGTTTCAAACTTTGCTCCGCCCAAAATAAATAATGACGGAGAAACTGGTAGCATAACTTTTTTTAATTCAGTTATTTCTTGCATCAAGGTAATACCGGCAAAAGCTGGTAGCAGTGTCGGTAATGTTACCATTGAGGCATGATGACGATGAATATTATCAAAAGCATCATTGACGTAAATATCAGCTAGGGCTGCCAGCTCGGCCGCAAAACCGGCATCATTGTCGGCTTCGCGAGAATCTTGACGAAGATTTTCCGCCATCAAGATTTCGCCGTCTTGGAGCAAAGACCGAGCATTGGTAAACTCTTCACTTCCGATCACGCCACCCCACTGCATTGGTATCAATTCATTAAAGGCCTGGTGTACTGGCTTGAGGGTATCGGTGACCTCGCGACCAATATGGGCTATCACAATTATACGGGCGTCCTGTTCTTGTAAATATGACAAAGTTGGAAGAGCTCGTTTTAGTCGATATAGATTCCCCACCTTTCCGTTAACTATTGGCACGTTGCCAGAAGAACGTACGATGACATACTTTCCTTTTAATTCAGTTGCTTCGACAATACTTTTCATAAAAAATTAATTCGCGGTAGCTACAATGATGGTGGCAAAGTCTGTAACTTTCAAACTGGCACCACCAACCAAAAATCCACTCATTCCGCCAGCTTCATATAATTTGGCCGCATTATCTGGCTTGACCGAGCCACCATAAATAATAGTCACTTGCTCAGCAGCGGTTCGTCCGAAATGTTTGGTTAGAATCTTTAGAATAAATAATTGCATCTCTTTAACATCCTCTACCGTAGCTGTGGCTCCGGTACCAATTGCCCAAATTGGTTCATACGCAATCACAATGTCCTTAAATCTGGTTCTTGGCACAATTTCAAAAGCGGTTTCAACCTGGGTTTCAATAAATGTGAAAAAATTACCCTGACTGTCACGGGCACTTTCACCAATACATACTATTGGTGTTAACCTAGCTTTAAGGGTGGCCATAATTTTTTTAGCAACATCACCATTTGATTCGCCAATCATTCGTCTCTCAGAATGTCCGACAATAATGTATTTAGCGCCAAGAGCAGAAATCATAGTGGGAGAAATTTCTCCGGTAAATGAACCAAGTGGTTCAGAGTGAGTATTTTGAGCCGCGAGAGAAACAGCACCGCCGGCGGACTTCATTAGTTCGGTCAGATAAATTGCTGGCGGTGCCAACACTACAGAAACACTTGGGTGCTTCTTGGCTGCGTTTTTTATTCCAACAAATATTTGCTTAGCTTCAGTCAAAGTCTGAGGGTTCATCTTCCAATTAGCTATCACGAGTGGCTGGGGCATTTTTTTCATATTATTGAAATTGTAGCATAAGACACAAGATGGGGCG
>MFMT01000015.1:1906-10685 GCA_001783565.1 Candidatus Kaiserbacteria bacterium RIFOXYD1_FULL_42_15
CCGCCCCAGTCCGTATCACCTTTTTGCCATCACCGTATGTTTAATTATCACGCCAATCAGAAAAAGTATAGACATCCGAAGTCCGAGGCACCATTGGCGGTGGAGATAATACTAAATTTCTATCATAGTTATTAATCCGGTTATTAAAGCCAGAACAATAAGTTGAATCGGGGCTACATACCCATTTTGTACCCACCCGACCATTGGAAACAATAGTGCCGTTAATCGTTAGAGAATTTCTTTTAGCATAGCTCTCCCAAGAGCTGGGAATTTTAGTGTCAGTACCATAATAATTCCTCCCAAAATGACCATTTTGAGCAATAAATATGCCGTTTAATTCCATATCGTCTGGTACGACCAGGCCAATCAGAACTTCATTCTCACCGATGGCCAGCAGTCCAGAGGTAGAATTAGCATAAGTAATATTGTTGTTTAAAATAATTGAAGGTCCCGCTCCTGAGTTTTCCTCATCTCCTGATGTTTCGTGATCGGCTACTGCCAAAGTAACTTTGCCGTTCACCACCCCCTCCAGCCACACTTGGTCCTCAACATAAATCAACGGACAATCACTGGGCGGGGTGTATTCACCGACAAAACTAGTCCCATTCAAAATATGCATGTAGTAACCCCAAGCATATCCCTTTGGTTCTTTTTCTTTGGAATTAACTTTCCTTACCTCAACCTTACCATTTGCTTTAAAAATCAAATGGTACCCTGACTTATCTGAAGGACCAATATAGATACCATCGGACTGTGCTCGAGTTCTCATCAGGACCAAATCAACCGTAATACCGGCGAAGTCTATCGGGGCTGAAGGAAAAGAAAATAGTGAAGTGTTAGGGTTAGAAGTAGTGGTAAAGACACCATCTTTTGTCGCTGTGGGCGAACAACCAAAACTGGAATTACATGTCCATGTTGCTTGTCCACTGGTCACTACCGAATTATTAGTTCCATCCATTCTAATACCACCATTTGAGTGATAAGGTCCAGTGATTACTCGATCTTCTCCCGCCCAAACATCACTATTTAATATATAAGAATATTCTGCCACCGATGGTTGAGCGTAATGGGCCTGGACAGTGCGACTGACGGCCGGATTGGCATAAGTATGTCCTTCCGATATAACATCTATGGATGATATTTCCCCACAATAGGTTGAGCTGGCGATGGTTAATGAATATTCGCCAATAGCTGTACCCTCTGGATCATTATAAACATCAACATAAGGCCCGGCCCCTCCAGTACCGTTAGTGGTGTCATCAGGATAATGTGCCAAATACCATTTGTAATAATTGAGTCCGGCTTCAGCAATTTGACCAGCTTGTTCAAACTGGACACGTTGCGTAATGACCTTACTCTGGAGAATAATAAAACTAATAAATGAAGTAGCGATGGTAAGCAGCACACTACTAAAGACCAAAACCAAAACCATCAGGTAGCCACCGTGGAGTCTGTTTTGCTGTCTGTTTTTAGTAGTCATAAATTAGAGATTGTCCTTTAGATTTCGAGGCGCCGCGCTACCCTGAAGCATGAATTCACCCGGAGAACGTAAGGGATCAATGTTAACAATAATATGCATGGTGATATAACGAACGTCACTAATCATTGTTGCTGGAGATACTAATTCTACACCCGCACTATCGTAATAATTGAAAATTGGCACATTTTGTAAACCATTTTGGATATACTCAGACAGTATTTCAACTGAATCTGGCATGGCCATATTATATACGGCCGGTGACCCAGAAGGGTTATGAATTCGTTTTTCTAATGTAGTGCCATTCAAAATATATTTAACGTATTCAACCGCATTGTCGTGATCAATATCACTATAAAAACTCATCTCATTGTCAGCCAAGGAAACTACGGAGTACGCACCATTAACCGCATAAGTCATTTCTCTGGCATCCTTAACCCAGGTCTGTAACCCACGCCGGGCCGAATCAATTTCATTAGCTTGAGCAAAAGTGTAGCTATTATTTTTATAAAGCGCTGTCACACTGGCCGTAATAACCATCATGAGTGTGGTGGAAAGAGCAATCACCACAATCATCTCAACCAAGGTAAAACCAAGTCGGAATATTTTGTGGTTTAGATGATATTTGAAAGTAGAGAGATACATAATTTAGAAAGTGACTGTTTTGACAGTGTCCCCGCTAACAGTGGTGGAGCCCATTGTTTGTATGGCGTATCCAATGGCACTCACAGACAATTCGTAATCATCGGCAGATGTCAGACTTCCAAAATACACTTGGCCACAAGGACTGGTAATACCACTAGCTGAAAAACCAGGTCTACTTAATGTAACCGTAGCATCAGACAACTTTGTGCCGAGAGAGGTTTTGGCAACGACCCGTAAAGAGTTGACAGTGTTACTACCAAGAATAAGAGATAATTCGGTATTGGTATTGGGAAAAACTTTCACTGGATTTGCCTGACAAGCTTCCCTGATGTCGTATCCAGTAGCACTGATGGTATAGGTATCGTATTCAACATCACTAAGAATTAACTTGCCTGATCCATTACTCGTACCAGTTAGTTCAGTTTTATAAACCGGGCTAGAACTCGCATCGGTACCAATCGTCTTTGCGCCCAGAGCGATTAATGACACCGACCCGAGTGGTGTTTCTGATTCTACATATTGAATAACAATAGTATCAACTGCTGGCGTAATGGTTGAGTTGGTAGTAGCCAATTGTGCGCCAATTACTAATGATGGGTAAGTTGCAACATCTAGCCCGGAAATATCAACCGGCGAACTGGAAAAACCGACACCGTTGCCCGGAAGAGCGCTGTCCGGAACCAAAATATAGGTGCTTGTTCCTGTATATAAATGAAGTGCTAAGGTAGTGTCAATTGGAATACTTGAAGTTATTTCAACTTTATTCCATTGTTGCAAAATAGCTGGTGAAGTCGAGGCCAAAAATGCCTCACCGCTTGGACTATATGAGCCGGCGACATCAGTTAATACTAATGAACCAGCATTTGCGGTAACTGCGGAGGAAGTGGCCACTCCCGACAAATCATTAAACTGTTCAGAAACTATTTGACTGGTTTTATCAGCTAGTGTGGTAATGCTCAGGGTACTTAATCTATCAATAAAAAAATTCATTGTGGAAACATCCGCTTCCAGAACCGCCACTGGCCTAGAGGTCGGATTTGGTAGGGCAGTTGTAGCCATATAGGTTTGCTCACTGGAATAACCACTAGCCGTCACAAAAATCTCATAGTCGGCCCCAGCTGGCGCACCACTAAAGAGAGCAATGCCAGAAGCGTCAGTTGTCCGGGTAACGTCTATATTTGGCGATAGAGTATTATTCACCACCCTCACACTTGCCCCAGGCAGTGGCTCCGCTACAGAATCAAATACTTTAACTTTAAGAGTACCACCGCCGACATCACTTTCAATTGAGCGTGGCGTAATCGTACTGACTAAAAAAATCTGATTAGTTTTGCCATTGTGTGCCCAACTGACTGTTACTTTGGCATTTTTATAATCAGTCGTAATACTGTTGCTATCAGCTGCACCCAAACCATCAGCTGGTGCATCTACATATTCAATAAGAACGCGTTTTTCAAATTCAATTCCATTTAGGGTGCTAGTACTGACTTGAGGAATTAATCCACTCGGAATACCAGCTACTGTTCCCACCGCATCATAGGAGAGTGAATGAATATATTCCATGGCATCATTCGCCACCGACAAGGCAGTCAACCTGGCCTTACTATCAGTAATCAAAGCCAAAGTGTAGTGTAGGCCACCAAATAATTCACCAAAGAACAAAGTAATAATAGCTGAAACAATAATGACTTCAACCAAAGAGAATCCGCTTTTATTATTTTTTGAATTAGGATATACCATCAGATATAGAATAAATTGGTCCAATTAGGGCCATGGCAAAGAAGCCCACCCCGGCACCAATTACCACCATCAAAAGTGGCTCAATAATGGTAGAGAGGTCTTTGGTTTTACGTTCAACTTCCGTCTCGTAAAAAATCGCCAATTCTTTCAACATACCGGAAATCTGCCCGGTCTCCTCACCAACTAAAATCATTTCGCCCACTAAAATCGGATAGAGGTCTGGACGTTCAATAAAAGATTCCGAGAGGGCATTTCCTTTTTCCACTCGGTCTCGCGCCGTGCGAAGAATTTTTTTATAAAAAATATTTTGGACTACTTCTTCAGTAATTTCCAACGCTTGAATAACATCCACTCCGGAATTAAGCAGTGATGACAAGGTGCGGGCAGTGCGGGCAGAATTTGTCTCTTTGGCCAAAGTACCAATGACTGGCAATCTGGTCACTAGCCATGAGGTGGCATGCTGACCAATTTTTGTTCGCAAACCATAAATAAAACCACTGATTACGCCCACAATACCGAGCAGGGCCAGAATTGTATGATTAACCAAAAAATCGCTGGTAGAAATCAGGGCTTGGGTGGTGGCCGGCAAATCTTTATTCATCCCCTTGAATAAATCAGTAATGGTTGGCATCACAAAAATCATCATCAAGACACCAATAACGAACATCACTGTGATCACAATAGCCGGATAAATCATCGCCCCTTTTATTTTCTTTTTAATCGTTGAAGACCTTTCCATTTGAATCGACAAAGTCTGGAGTGACTCTGATAGATTGCCACTTTCTTCGCCGGCCTTAACCATGGCCACATACAAGTCATTAAATACCTCAGGAAAATCGGCTAGCGACTCAAAAAACGAATCCCCTTTGTTTATTTTTGCGCCAACCTGTTTGACCACGTCTTTCAATTTCATATTTTTTGTCTGACGTTCAATTACTGACAGAGCCCGAGTTACCGTCAAGCCGGCAGTTAACATTGAACCGAGGTTTCGTGTCATCATCACTAACTCATCATTTTTTACTTTACCAAGAAACAGATTAATGCGTTTGAGGTTAAATAAATTTTTCAAAGCAAACTTTCTTTCTTCTTGAAGACTGGAGATAGTATGCCCATTGTTGCGGGCAATGTCATAGACGGCATAACGGTCATTGGCCGATACCTTTTCTGATACTTTATTACCTTGTGCATCTTCACCCTCGTAAATAAAATTAGCCATATAATATTATTACTCGCTAATTACCCGCAGTACTTCCTCAATACTGGTCAACCCCCGGGCCGCTTTGTAGATGCCATCCTCCATCATGGTCAGCATTCCCTCTTTGCGTGACTGAACCTCAATATCATCTCCAGTTTTATGAGACATCACCATATCTTTAATAGTGGGCGACATCTCTAATACCTCATGAATTCCCATACGGCCATGATAACCATCTTCGGTGTCGCCACTTTCTTTAGGGTGATAAAAGGTAATATCATTCCAGGTATCCTTGTCATGAATAATCTTCTCTTCTTTTAGGGTCTTCAAAACTAAATCTAGGTTGGCATGTTTGGCCAATTCATCACGTTCTGCCTTAGTAAGGGAGTAGGGGATTTTGTCATCAGATAATTTTCGGACGAGGCGTTGTCCAATCGCGACCCGTAAGGTAGAGACAAGTAAAAATGACTCCACCCCCATATCAATCAACCGCGCCACCGTTCCGGCAGAAGAATTTGTATGGACTGTGGCCAATACCAAGTGCCCAGTTAGAGCGGCGTTGATGGCCAAACTGGCGGTCTCTTGGTCTCGAATTTCCCCCACCATAATAATGTCTGGGTCCTGTCGCATTAGTGACCTTAGTCCAGTGGCAAAGGTAAAACCGATGTCTGGCTTAACTTGGGTTTGATTGATACGTGGCATCTGATATTCAATCGGATCTTCCACGGTAGAAATATTTACTTCGGGAGTATTCAATAGGTCGAGTATGGTGTAAAGAGAAGTTGATTTACCTGAACCAGTTGGACCAGTCACCAGAATAATTCCGGTAGTGGCACGAGTGGCCTTATGAATTCGTTCTAGTGTAGAACCATGAAAACCAATTCCTTCCAGTGAGAATCCGCTCCGGTTTTCGCGCAACAAACGCATGACCACTTTCTCGCCATAATAGACTGGCAACATTGACACGCGAAAAGCCACCTTCTGACCATCCATTTCCATTTTGAAACGACCATCTTGAGGGAGACGCTTTTGGTCAAGTTTAAGATTTGAAAGTACCTTCAGCCGAGCAACAATGGTACTGGCTGCAATTTTGGGTAGTTTCATTGCATCATTCAAAATACCATCAATCCGATAACGGACCAAAACTTCTTCTTCCATTGGTTCAATATGAATATCGGATGCTCCTTGGATAATCGCGTGACGCAAAAGCGTGTCAACAATGCGCACCACCGGCAAATCCTCGGCCATTTTTTTCAGATCCGCTTCTGATGCCTCTTCACCATTATTTTCTGATACAACTTTCAGGTTGGCGGCATCGCGCATAATAATATCGCCGAACTCATCTTTAAGAGTTTTTTGATATTGTTGCAAAACACCTCGCATTGACTCAGTGTCTGTCAGACGGGGCATGATCTTCAGCCCCACCTTTTTCTTAATAAAATCAATGGCTGGTAAGTCGGCCGTATCAAGCATAGCCACTTCAAGCGAACCTTCGTTTCGTTTGAAGGCAATGATATTGTGTGTACGGGCTACTGGCTCAGGAATAAGAGAAAGAATTTCAAAATCAACTTTTATGCCCTTGAGTGAAACGAAAGGAATACCAAGAATATATGATTCTACCCGGCGCATATCATCCTCGGTCATATAACCGCCGGCAATCAAGGCCTCCCCCAAAGTGCGATTTTCATCCTTAACCACCTTTTCAGCCACACTAATATCCGTCTTACTCACAAGACTAGAATCGAGGACAAAACGTTTTAATTGATCATCAGCAATTCGCATTGATTTCCAAAAAATTAACGAACAAAAGAACTTGTCGTGTTTATATTATAGCAAACACTTCGACGTAAAACCGCTTGACCTGTTCGCAAAACAATAATTATAAATATCGCTCGACAGTAAGTCGATATTAGTTCAATAAATATATTTCGACAATATCTACCGATATAATTTTAAGTTTAGTTTTATATTCGTGACAAAATGTCACGAATAATGCCCAGTTTTGTCACGAATAGCTTCAGTCGGTTAAAATAACGTTGTTTAAATAAACAGTTTTATATTATATATGGTATCAGATACCATAAAATTGACATAATTTATGGTATCTGATACCATAAATCTATGAAAATAGATCGAAAACAATCAATTGTCTCTGTAATCCGCCCAAAACGCGTACTGATTATATATGGACCAAGGCGAATCGGTAAAACTACCATGTTGCGGGAATATCTTGCTTCGCAAGCAAGCAAAAAAATCCTCTCGGTAATTGGTGATGATTCCCGCGTACGAGAAATATTTGCCACCGAACAATTATCCAAGCTGTCTAGCTTTGCTTCACCTTTTGATATTATTGCTATCGACGAAGCTCAGTACGTGCCATCAATTGGACTCGGTTTAAAAATGCTGATTGATACTTTCCCCGACAAAAATCTAATCGCCACTGGTTCATCGTCGTTTGAACTCGGGAACCAAATCGGCGAACCACTAACCGGTCGACATTTTACTTTGACACTACTCCCCTTGGCACAAAGCGAGCTTCATTCTGGATCATTTGAAGCCGCTTCCGCTCTAGAAGAGACGCTAATCTACGGGTCGTATCCGGAAGTAGTAGCGACTACAAACAAAGACGATAAAGAGCAGATTCTCAATGAGCTCGTTTCATCATACTTATATAAAGATGTTCTTGCTCTCGAAAAAATAAAATCCCCAGATTTGTTACGCGATATTGCCCGCATGATTGCCTATCAAATCGGTAAGGAAGTATCTATGAATGAAATAGCTAATGCCTTGAACATGGACGTGAAGACAGTCGGGCGATATCTTGATCTCCTAGAAAAAATGTTCATTATTAAAAAAGCTCGAGGATTCAGCCGTAACTTACGAAATGAGATATCAAAAAAAGCGCGCTACTATTTCCTCGATAACGGCGTACGTAACGCAGTCATAAACCAATTTGCACCGCTCTCATTACGTGATGACCAGGGGGCACTGTTTGAAAATTTTTGTTTTATGGAATTAGTTAAAAAAGACAATTTGGAAAAACAGACCAGTACCTTCTACTTCTGGCGAACACACCAAGGCCAAGAAGTCGACATCATCCGAGAACAATCAGGAAAGATAACCGGTTACGAATGTAAATGGGGAACTAAAAAGATACCCTACGCACCGAAATTATTTACAACAACCTATCCAGAAGCCAACTTCGTCGTCCTCAACCCTGATAATTTCACCCAATTTTTTCTTTAAAAGACGTCCCACTACACAGAGTATGTGACTAGGCGGAGAGAGTAACACCCCAATCACACTCCCTGTGTAGTGAGGGCGAGGCGGTGGCTATAAAGGCACCGCCTCGCCAGATTTCGGCAGAAAATCTCATACACATTCAAATTCTGACCTGAATACAGCCATCACTGGAAATTCAGTGACTCCAGTTGAACTTAAAATATATATCCTTTCCGTCAATGTCCCTTTCAGTAAGTCATCTACAATCTTCTGACTGCAAATCGCCCAATCCTTTCCTTCCTCAGGACTGTCAGTAAAAACCAGCTCTTCAGCTTCCAAAGAGCTGACCAGAAGAAAGATTTTCGGCAGTTTTTCCGTGCTTTCCATGGTGGTCATTCTCCTATAAGCACCCGAACCATTCGGATACTTAATAAGAGGCGTGATTTTTATCAAATCACGCTGACTTAAACTAAAAAGAACTCGTTACGTTACGGTAGGCG
>MFMT01000015.1:10864-14668 GCA_001783565.1 Candidatus Kaiserbacteria bacterium RIFOXYD1_FULL_42_15
TGCGCATGATCATGATATTCTCCCTCATGCTCTGTTGCCACTTCTATCGGTAGACAACAACACCGTTTGGGCTTGGGTTGCTCTCTACAACCCATTTCAATGTTCAATCAAATGCTTGACCTAGGACATCGGATGTCCTAGGTATTAAAATTAAACACTCAAATAGGAGGGCGAGCAGGTTAACCAAAACATGCTCACCCAAAGGAAAGGTTTTGGGATGACGCCCGGGTACCTTATAACCCACCTTGATTTGTTTTTTCATTTTTTTGGCGGTTGCACGTAGATGGCGGTTAAGCCATCCTGCTTCCGAGGCGAAGGCTCGCCACTGGTTTTATGGGATTGATCAGATCCACATATGATGTTGTCAAGCATCTCCCAGTACCATTTTCATGGGGAAATCACTTCCCCATATCACCCGCAATTTCAACGCCTAAAATTGTTGGTGATATAGAGAAACAATGTTTTCATTGTTTTCACTTGATCCGTGCGCTGGCTCCGGCCACCACCTTTAAGGGGAGGGCAGGTTGCTGGCAACGTTTTTATTGGAATCGAGTATTACTCGAACTCCATCTGAATATACGGGTATTTAGAAGTATTTCTAAACTTTTTCGTCCTTTTGGACTCATCAGTCGGGACACACATCCCGAGAAAGTGAGAGGCATTGACCTACCGTCATTACTGTGAGTAATAAACTCCATAAAGAACATTGATCTTCGTAGGAGTCTTTATCTTTATGATACAGCTCCCTAAAAAGAGGCAGATCCTCACCCGCTTGAGATGAGTTCTGCCAGTTCGCGTGCCACCCGGGCAGCTTCGGCCTCCAGCTTCTTGCGAAGCTCGGCCTTGGGGCCTTTCCCCTTCTGCGGAGGCACCTGCTTGAGGCGCTCGAGCAGTAAGCGGGCGGCGTAGGCGATTTCGGTACGTTCAGAATTCAGTAGCAGATTTGACAACATATTGTTCGACATGGCATTTCCTTTCAAAGAACGTTTAATAACAGAATACAGAAAAAATAAATAATTAGTAAAAAATAATCAGATATGTATCTTTACAAATTATTTTGTATTAAATACATTGACAAATATAGTTATCGGAGTGTAAAATATATTTACACTTATGAAATATACACAGTCCTTACGCCAAATCGGTCTATCGAAAGATGGCGCAGTTATCTATGAGACTCTCTTACGAGAGGAACAACTTAATATATCTAACCTTTCCAGATTAACTGAAATACATCGACCTGGGTTATACGCTCTCCTTCCACGTTTAATTAATCGCGGATTAGTAATTGAGGTAAAAAAAGGTAAACGGACAGAATATATAGCTACATCACCACGAAATCTTGAACCCTTAGCAGAAAGTGCGCGTGAGACACTTTCCCATATTGTGGAGGATCTCACTGATGAATTTTCTCGTAAGCATATCGTGCCTAGGGTAGAGACATATTATGGTAAAGATGGGATTGGGAGAGTATTTATGGATATTGTTACCACTTTGGATAAAGGAGATACTTTTTATCGTTACAGTATCCGGAAGGATTTACATACTGACTTTTTACCTAAAGCGTACCGACAATTGCGGGATCAAAAGAAAATTGAGCGACTTGTCATCACCAATAATATTGGGGCTACTCGCAAAAAGCCAAAACTTAATCGCTTTGTAAAAGTTCTTAAAGGCGAGTACGCCACATTCAATGTTACAAAGCTTATATATGGTAACAAAGTTGCATTTGTAGACTACGAAAATGAAGTTGCTTCAATTATTTATAACGAGCGACTCGCTCATATGGAAAAACAAATTTTCTTGAGTCTGTATAAATCTCTTTCATAATTACTAATCGAGAGTTTTTAATCACTACTTTTCAAAAGTAAGAATATACTCAGCTAAAGCATTAAGGGTTGGCCTTTGACTTAAATCTTCACCACGCTCTAAATGATGTATTGAACCCCGACAACTACATCAATACATTGCTACCAGAATCAAAATAACACCTGCTAATATCATCTTCTCAGAAAATAGTAAGGAGTGACATTATTTCAGATTCTGAAGCTTCCGCTCACTTCACCGACTACATACCAAAAAGTCACGGAGAGAGTAACATGACTTGATTTACTGTATGCAGTAGGTGAAGTAAGGGCGACTTTATAACACGGTAGTCGCCCAAAATTGACCGTACCTAGAACCAACTAGGATTTTTAAAGAGTTTGGTAGTGGCATAAATCATATCCCGCCATTACCCCTTTTTGAACATGCTGACAAGTTGAGCTAGCGCTTCATTGCTAGCTAGCTTTCCATCCTGAATTACCTCAGGAAGGGAAAGCCCCCAACCTTTGCCGAAGGGGACATTTAACTCAGTCTCAAGACGTTTCACTGTCTCGATTTGAGCTTCAGTCCACCCGCCAACTGGGACTTTGCGCACAGGCAAGATTGGCCGGTGGTGTTGTTGATTTGATCCGGCGGACCATTCAATCACCCCATCAGACTCCACCACCAAGTCCCAGACTTGATGGTGAGCACCCCGGCTATGAGACCGCTCGTACTCATCACGATCATGCAGACGAATTTCGCCAGCTTTCGTGATTATATAGGCACCGGCATCACCCGCCTGCCCCGAGGTATGCACCCATACTCGATATGGACGGATAATCCCTCCCGCAGTCTCACGACGCTGGAGATCCGTCTCTAGTCCTGCAGCGTCTCGTTCCGCCTTGGCGACATCCTCTGCTTCAGCTCGTTTCTGAGCTTCCCGCATCGCCGCTTCCATGGCTGTCTTGACCACCTCCGTTTCTTTTTTGGAGGTTTCTTCCTCTAGGAAAGAGAAAACTTCCTCAGCGTACTCATAGCGTGGGCCCCTGTTAAGATCCCAATGAGTCCCGATGAAGTCTTTATGCGTCACCAGAAAATATTTTCCTAGCGAAGCTCGTTAACCAGATTCGGAGAGAGTAACGAACCTTGTGATAGTTAACTTTCAGCTCATGAGGTGAAACACGGATGCTTCACCTCATGAGAAAAAGCGAAACCAAATATCAGAACCACCTGATCAGTTTCGATTTACCATTGACCAAATATCTTAAAAGAACTTCGGCTAGGGCGACCCTTCGGTCGCCCTAGCCATTTTCACCACGGACAGACAGATGTCTCGGTGTCCGCGATCACCTCCTCCGCTCCCCAGATGAGCGCGTTGGAATTCCAGAACGGAACTGACTGCTCATCCGCCCATTCCGTATCCCACGGCTCGGCTGGAGCTCGACTGCCAATGAAGGCAGTCATCAGGAGAAAGGCCCCGCCAGTCGTGCGTTTGAAGCACGCTGTAACGGAGCTGGTGGACTCTGGGTCACGGTTTTTCACAAACCGCGTGAGTCCACGCCGGCTCGGTCGCTTCGCGTAGACGATTTCGTCTGCGTCGCTGGTAGCAACGCAGATTGTTTCGCCCACGATGCGACAAAAGTCGACCTCCTCGCAGAATTCATCACGTCCGTTAGTTTGAACGTGCGAAAACGCTTCTGCGAGAAGCGGAAACACCGCGGCGTGCGAAGCCACATGACTGTCCTTGCGGTCAATCACGGGCTCGCCCGACGCGAGTATTCCCAGAACCGGCGTCCCCCACCGAAGGAGATCAAACGAGATGGGAAACATCTCGCCGATTTTCTCGTCGGGACCAGCAACAATAACCGCCGGTCCCGCGAAAGGATGCACCTCGCTCCACTTCCGACCATCGAGGGACGGCTGCACCCGACCGGACTCAACCGGCCAGAGCATTGCCACCCACGGCGCACCGGCACGCGCGTAAGCGCGGACGATGGT
>MFMT01000015.1:14676-15097 GCA_001783565.1 Candidatus Kaiserbacteria bacterium RIFOXYD1_FULL_42_15
ACATCGGGGGGCCATCATGGGCGAGCACGACGGGCTTGTTCGTGTCCACTTCTGGCGGGGTGACGCTTTTCAGCATCTCCGCCGTTATGAAGGATGTTGGCTTGAATTTCACCAACGTATACTCGGGGAGTGCAAGCACTTCCCAAGCGACACATTTGCCGTTACCGGCACCCTGCGGCATCACTTCCGGGATACGTATGTACCCCTTGCTGACGTCGTAGAGTTCGACCGCACTTGGTAATTGCGCAGCGTAGGCCGAAGCCAGAATCGCAGCGCGGACGTTCCAAATGCGGACGGTATCGAGTTTCGCCACCGCCTTCGTGAGCCCGAGGGCCCGTTGAAGGTGGTGGGGTCGCACGCCCAGGAACGGATCGTTTTGCTCCGCTTCCGGAATGAGGCGATCAACGAGGACCGCGCCATT
>MFMT01000016.1:0-131 GCA_001783565.1 Candidatus Kaiserbacteria bacterium RIFOXYD1_FULL_42_15
CACTCGGTCATAAAAATAAAACTACACTACGTTACGTCTTATTTTTACGACACTCGTTCGTTTATCTGTAAGACGAGAAAGCGTGGGACGCTTTCGCAAGACCTTGCCAGCTCTTTTGTAAAAAGAGCGAC
>MFMT01000016.1:155-12400 GCA_001783565.1 Candidatus Kaiserbacteria bacterium RIFOXYD1_FULL_42_15
AATGAGCTAACAAGGGAATGACGTGGCGATCCAGAATGGTGGACGCTGGATTGCTTCCAGCCAACGCCTCGCTCGTAGCTAAAAGCGGACTCGAAAAGAGGGTGAAGATGGGCACGAAGACTTATTGATGTGGATTGTTCGTCTCCGTTTACAAAACGGCGACCAGTGTTATATAAAGCGACACGGCCATGTGGCCGTGTCGCTTTATAATGTTTGAGTCATCAAATTATTCAGCTTGGTTTGGGGCGTCGTTTCCATTAAGTTGAGCAACCAAATTATCAATAATTTGTTTTACGACAGTATATGGTTGAGCGCCATTGATGACGGCTTGTTGATCACCAACAATCACGACAGAGTAAGGAGTACCATTAGCTCCAGCAGCAGCAGCTTCGGCCACACTTTGTTGGACTTTGTCTTGGAACTTTCCACTATCCAGGCAAGTATTGAATTCAGCTCGATTGACACCTGCTTTTTCAGCAAATATCGGTAATTGAGTCATGTCGGTTTGAACATTGACTTCACGACTGTCAAACACTTCTTTAGAAAATTTCCAGAAAGCGTCATTGCTACCAAGCTCGGCGACACAATAAGCTGCTTCAGAAATTCTGGCGGTATTGGGATGTAGTTGAACAATCGGAAATTGGCGATAAACCCAGGCCACTTTTCCGGTGACGCCATAATCATCCATAATTTTATTCATGGTCTCATCAAAAATCTTGCAGTAAGGACAATCATAATCAGAATATTCAACTACCATAATTGGAGCGTTGGGATTGCCTTTAATATTATCCGTTTCATCAACTGGACGGACGACAGTTTTGGTGGTAGCAGCCGGAACTGTATTTGATTCTTTTGGACTGGCGGTGGGTGTGCTGTCACCACTAAAAAAAATAGCAGCAGCAATAAGGGCAAAACCGGCGATAATAGCAACTGGAATTGCTAATGATGAAGTTGAATTTGGTTGCATAAGACTAATTAAAACAGCTAATGTAATGTACCCAAATAGTATACCATGCTCATATATTAAGTTTGTATCATGATATACTTTTGGGGAATATGGATTTTACTCAAGCAATTATTCTGGGAATAGTACAGGGAATAACTGAGTTTTTGCCAATTTCTTCCTCTGGGCACTTGATTTTGGCTAGAGATATTTTAGGAATTGAAATTACTGGCGCGTTGGCCTTTGATGCAGTCCTACAATTGGCTACCACAGTGGCGGTAATTTTGTATTTTTGGAAGGATCTAAATTTAGTTATGCAAACGGCTTTACGTAAACTTGGTCATCTACCAGTCAATCAAAAAGACCTCATTCTCCTCTACGCTTTAATGATTGGTACGGTTCCTGCCGTTATCGCTGGTTTGTTTTTAGAGTCACTTATGGATACGCTCTTTCGTTCGTCACTTTTAGTTGCCGGGGTGATGATATTAGGGTCGGGGTTGTTTATTTATGCTGAGTGGGTGTACTACAATACTGTTCCTAAAAATATCATGACAGTTAAAAAGGGTTTTCAGATTGGCTTGTTTCAAACCTTAGCTTTGATTCCTGGTATGTCTCGCTCCGGGTCTTCAATTGCTGGTGGTATGTTGCTTGGCTTGTCTCGGATTGAGGCCGCTCGGTTTTCATTTCTTTTAGCAATACCGATTATGTTTGGGGCCGGTAGTAAAAAACTACTTGAGTTGATTCAGTCTGACGTAGAAGTCCAGTGGATAGCCGTGATTGTTGGTTCCGCTGCTGCGTTTATAACCGGTATCATAGCAATTCATTTTCTGCTGACATTTATCAGACACCACACCCTATGGCCATTTATCTGGTACCGGCTAGTGTTGGCTTTGTTGGTGATTTATATTATTTGGTTGAGTTAATGAATATTCACCCAGTGTTTACCTAGAAAAGCAGCGAATGCGTCATGGCAGTATCTTCCTTAATCATCCAGGTGGAAATATCTAGGGGAATCTCTCGTTTACGACTTCCATCTTTGAATTTTACGTGTCCATGTTTCAGAGCATAATCAAAAACTTTTTTAGTAACTCTCACATCCTGTTCGCAATATTTTTTTATTTCATTGATTTTTCCTTCTTTCCACCATCGTACCGCCTGGAGACCATGGGCGGATTTTTTGGCACCGACAGTGGCCTCGGCCACACTATCAAGTTTCAAACGGCGACCTAGTGACTGCCGGATTGATTCCAACAAATCAATACTTTTGATATTAGTCAGGTCACCCGGATAGTATTTATTTAGGAGGGGAATATCAAAATGATTACTGTTGTAGCCGACCAAGGCATCGGCCTGTTCGATCAGTGGCCAAATGGAATCAAGCTCGTCAATGGATACAGTGGTGTATTTGTCGGTTTGACTATCGTATAAACTAGCCACGGAAATATCGAGGGCAGATGATTCATTAGAGCCAACTTCCTCGAAGGTATTTTGGGTTTCTAAATCAAAGACTATATAGCGCATATAGAAACAGTTTATCACAAGACTCGCTCGGAATATTTACTGAGTGATTTTTGCAATCAATTCATTAAGGGTGCCAGAAGTTTCGGTTTCCTCGCTCAAATCCTTCAGTTTGTATTGTTTGGTTTTAATCTCATCCTCCCCCAGTATCAAAACATAGGTAATAAATTGTTCACTGGCTTGAGATATTTTTTTACCAACCTTTTTGTTACTTAAATCAATCGAGGTTGAAATACCGGCTTCTCGAAAAGATTGGGCTATTTTCTCAGCGGCGATGTTGTGAGCTGGTTCGGTAGGGAGAATTGAAAGAGTTGGTGAGGTGATATTGGTGGTCATTAGGTCGTGACTAATCAAGAAGTCACGCAAGGTGACATCACCAAAACCAAAGCCAATCCCAGGAATTGGTTCGCCACCAAACAGCTCGGTTAGGTTATCGTAACGTCCGCCTCCGAGGAGAGCGCGGTTATTGTCCGGATGTAAATCAACTACTTCAAATACCACTCCAGTGTAATAATCAAAACCACGGATAATGGTGGGGTCAAAAAATACCGGACAACCGATTTCGTTCGTGGTGTTAATTAGAGTTTTTAATTCAGTATAAGCGGGGGTATCTTTAATCTGTTCTGGCACAACATCGATGTTATCAGCATTAAGGAAAGACAAAATGATGGAGGTAGATTCCCCAGCCACAGCGCTCATTTGTTGTTTGAATTCTGTGTACTCCATTTTATTTTTCTTATCAGCCAGGCGAGTGGCAGCCAAACGCGTCTCGGCAACCAAATCAAGTGAACTATAGAGGGCTTCAAGCAAGCGACGACTAGAAACATGTATTTTATATTGAGCACCATTCTCGGCACCAAAGTTTTTGAATATTTCATTGGCGAGGAGAATAATTTCAATATCGGCTGAAACATCATCAATGCCAAAAATGTCGCAGTTGAGTTGCCAATGTTCACGGAGGCGTCCACGTTGCATTCGTTCGTAACGGAATAAATTGGGAATAGAATACCAACGTACCGGGAAAGATAATTCCCGGCGCCGGCCAGCCACCATCCGAGCGACAGTCGGCGTCATCTCTGGCCTAAGGGTAACTTCACGATTTCCGCGGTCAGTGAAAGTGTAGGTTTGTTCATTGACAATTTCCGTGCTGGTTTTATTTCGATATAGGTCTGCTGGTTCCAAAACTGAAGCGTCGTACTCTTGAAAACCAAATTGTTCGGCCGTCATTCGCCAAACTTCAAACATATAGCGTTGCACCGCCATATCATCCGGATAAAAGTCGCGCACTCCTTTATATGATTCGGTTGATAGTTTTTTGTCTGTCATAGTAAATGTGATTGTAGGGGAGAGTTGGGGACTTGGCAAGCTATCTGTCGTCTATTCGATTGGTAGCCCCAAGTCGTTACTAATGGCTTTTAGTCGTTCATCCATAGCGGTTTGAATAGTCGATTGGAGTTCACGCGGATGGGGTAGTGATCTACTTTCAAAATTACTTTCTGAGGCACTGGCTGTTTGGGCTCGGATGGTGCCAAAATCAAGCAGGGTTGGTATCACTCCACTGATTGTGACTTGAATATCCTGTAGTCGCTCCAAACGGAAGTTACCGACTTTGCGATTAAAAAATCCTTCTTGGTCGATGACAATTATTCGACGGTCAGTAATTACCCAGAGGTCGAGAAAGTAGCTGGTCCATACAGTAGCAGCCGCCATACTGCTGAGAAGTAGCCAGGCAGCTAGCCCAAAGACAATAAACGATGAGTTGGAGATAAATAATTCAGTGATCTTTTCTGGCAAAGGAATAGACAGTAAGACCATCATGCAGAAAAGGGGGAAAAGGGCAAATAGAATAATTAGACTCAATTCAGTATAAATTATAAACCAGTGCTTGCGGGCAGTTTTGATAATCATCTCGTTCTTTTCCAGTTCAATTTTATCGAATAACATAATTTATATAAAAAATACCGAAATACTCATGATTATCAAAAGTGGTAAGGAAATGACGAAAAATGCCAAATAGGTACTCCTGGTGACGGCTTGACTCATAGAGTAGTTCTGCCAGTGGTAGTACAAGATGGTTGTGAAAACGACGTAAGTAATTATTAATAAATAAAAAGCCAATTTGGCTAATACCGCCAAGGAAATAAGAGTCGAAGTAGTCATGACATTATTGTGCCATAGCTAGGACGCTGAAGCGAGGGATTTTGTACTGGTCATGGTGGGTAGTAATGGTTAGCCCATTTTGCTTGGCGAGGGCGGTGATTGCTTCGATTTGCTCTGGCTCATGTTCTAGCCACAGTTGTCCAGTGGTGGTGAGGTGTTTGGGGGCTTCGGTAATAATTCGCTCAATAATTTCCATTCCTGCTTCACCACCAAAGAGAGCGAGGTGGGGTTCGTTTTTTGTCACGCTATCTTCAACAGTGTTGGCATTGGCATCAATATAAGGCGGATTTGTTAAAATAAAATCAAATTTTTCGGAAATATTTTCAAACAGATCACTTTGTAAAATCTTGTAACAAGCTTCACCAATATCGCGATTAATCGCGATATTGGTGAAGAAGTTTTTTTCGATGGTGGGGAGGAGAGCAGGGTCAATTTCTGCAAACGTCACTTCAGTCTCAGGAACTGCTTTAGCGACCGCCGCCCCAATTGCACCCGACCCAGCGCAAAGATCAAGAACCTTTACATAGGCCCTGTCTTGGTAAGTCTGAATCTTAGGGGTTTCACCCCTAAGATTGTGTTCATTTTTTTCATAGTCATTGCGAGGCACGAAGCATGCCTGCGCAGGCAGGCAATCCACGCCCACGCCCACGTTTGCGTTGTTTATTGTGGATTGTCGCGCTCCGCTCGCAATGACGTACAATTTGATTTCACTAATCGCCTTCTCGACCCAAAATTCAGTTTCGGAGCGGGGAATGAGGGGGTGAGAATTTAAGTAAATTTTACAATCAAGAAATGGGACATAACCGATGACGTAAGACAAAGGCTCACCACTTTCCAGGCGAGCACAATCCACATGAAAAGCTTCTGCTTGGGCGGCAGACAGGTTGCTTTCCACGCCTTGATATTTTTCCTTAAGTAACCATTTTTCTTCATGGGTCATAATAAGCACTATGCGTTTTTGTTAATCAGGTGTCAACTATAATATTGGCAATTTCCACTACGGCTGGAAAGTTCAGCCGTAGACAAGAATATTTTTTTATGGTCCTTATTAAAAGGAAGGGAGGTGAGAAAAATCAAACACATTTGCAATGGGTGCGGTCGGACAATTTCAGCGATAAAGGTCAGGGGAGAGCGGGCAGCACCGCCAGACGACGATCATGATCTCTGCCCGCGGTGCTGGCAGTCAATGCTTGACTCAGACCGTCTATAAGCCCACGAATCAGCCTGCAAGCAATTTGTGGGCTGATTCATTTTTATTTGCACACAACTCTAGACTTATCAAAATGCTGTTCGCTTGATACACTAATGAGAGTATGAAAAGAAATGCAAAAATGTATGAGACTGTGGCCGCCTTGATGACCCCAGGTAAAGGAATACTCGCGGCAGACGAGAGTGATGGTACTGCTGGAAAAAGACTGGAGATGGTGCATCTACCAAACGAGCCGGAAAACCGTCAAGATTTTCGCGAGTTGTTATTTACTGCTCCAGGAATTGAGGAATATTTATCTGGGGTCATCATGTATGATTCTTCTATCAGGAATTCCACTGATGATGGTATGCCGTTTCCTGATGTTCTCTTGGCTAAAGGGATTTTACCTGGAATTAAAGTTGATATGGGTACTAAAGAAATGGATGGCTTCCGCGGAGAAGTGGTGACCCAAGGTCTTGATAACCTCGAGGAGCGGTTTAATGAATATTATGACCTGGGGGCACGTTTTGCGAAATGGCGGGCGGTGATATTAATTGACGAAGATACTCCAACTGATGCTGCTATTGAGATCAATGCAGTAATGCTAGCGCGCTACGCCCAGATTGCACAGCGGGTTGGTATTGTTCCAATAGTAGAACCAGAGGTTATTTTTGCAGGTGATCATGATATTTTACGAGCAGAAATGGTAACGAGTCGGGTTCTACAAATTTTATTTCAAACTCTAATAAAATATAAAGTTGATTTAGGAGCATTGATATTGAAATCTTCAATGGTCTTAGCTGGTGATATGAATAGTGAACAGTCAACCCCAGCGCAAATTGCCAATGCTACCCTAAGAGCTTTTCATATGTCAGTACCATACGAGGTCGGTGGTATCGTTTTTCTCTCTGGCGGACAAACGCCAAAGAGAGCTACGGAAAACCTCAACGCGATTGCCAAAATGGGTGGTCAACCATGGCCAATAACTTTTTCGTACTCGCGCGCAATAGAAGAACCATTCTTGACAACCTGGCAAGGAAAATCAGCCAACGCTGAAGAAGCCCAAAAGATGTTACTTCATGCTTGTAAAATGAACGCTTTAGCTCAACAAGGAAGGTATGAACCAGAGAAAGATTCAAAGCTCAAGTAACACGTTCTAAAAGGTTAAATAGTTTAATGGTACGAGTGTTGTTGTCAACAATGTAACTTTGCAACCATTAAACTACGTAACCGAAGAAATAAGAAAAGCCCCCGAGGGGGCCCTGCTTATTTCTTTTGTTTGTACACCGTGTGCTTCTTAGCTACCGGGTTGAACTTCTTAGTCTCGTATTTCTTAGTCGGGTCTTTTTTGACCTTATTATTAAAACGCGTGTAATAGACATGGCCTTTACCAACCCCTTTTTCATCGCCGACTGAAACCAGCTTTATAAGTAAATCTTGTGACATAGTGGGGCGATTGTAGCAGAAAAGACGCTAGTGGTCAATAAGGGTGAAAAAGTTAAAGGGATTGGTTTTCGCTTTATATTAGAAACTTTGCTTCCAAAAACCAAGGTTTTTGGTGAGAGAAAAGTATCGGCCGATTTTGGTGCGGTGGATATGAAAGGCGAGGCCGGTTGTGCCGGCCTTACTCGCAATCACTTCAGCTAAGGTGCGCATATAAGTACCGGATGAGGCGGTACAGCTAAAAGAAGCAATTTGATAAATATCGGTCGGCTTACCAGTCTGTGAAAACTTTAACCAACCAGTCCTGACATCGACACGTCTAAAGTCGTTACCAAGAGCTTTACTAGCTTCTGTTACCAGTGTAACCGTTTCAATTTTTTGGCTCACTTCATTGTAGATTTGTTGTCGGGTTCTTGATTTTAATTCAATCACCTTCAATTTATAGATAACTGATTTCTTGGTGGGTATTTCTATTTCATCTAGTCGTCCTTCGAGAGTCCAGACATGAAGTGGTTTACCTAAAATTGTTTTCGAAGAAAAGTTTGGATAGGGAAGTTCAATGTCACCAATTAGATTATTAGTAATTTTTTTGATTTTTGATTTATCAATTTTTAATGCCCCGGTTTCCTTTATTAGACCGAGGACATCACCGGTATCAGAACCAACACCAAACAGAATTGAAAATTTATATTCTTTATCTAAACCGTGATATTTTTCCTGTACCTTACATTCATTTCCAATCAAAATTAATAGTTTTCCAGAAGCCATCGGATCTAAACGTCCAGCATAAGCGAGCGCAACATCCGCAAATTGCGGATGTTGCGCTCTCCACTCTTCAGTGCACTGTAAAGGGGTTTGGCCAATCTCCTTTTCTAAAACCACATACTTTTGCATAAGATTACTTTATCATAAAAAGGAAAGGGCGGTCTGAAGTGACCGCCCACATCCAACACTTCTACATAATCAAGATGATACAAAACAAGCTTGATCCAAATCAAATTTGTCCATTCTGACCCATTTTCCCAAAGAGAAGACAAGAACTTTTTCATTTTCGTCCTCCTCATCTTGGTAGGGAAAAATTTGGAGGTCCTCTGGTGTGACCAACTCAATCTGCGGGTCCCAACCTATGAACGGCTCACCTTTTACAGTGAGATCATAGATTGGAAGACAATTTGTTATCTTCCAATGTCCAATAGGATTACTCATCGGAATTATCGTGTCCGCATCGGACCCTTCTTGGGCAAGACAAATTTGCCCATAAACCAAAAAGAATACCAACAAAAATGAAACCTTCATGCTCGACTCCCTCAATTATTGGCCACAGTTGATTCCGTGGACCTTACCTATATTTAATCATAGTTTTTGTGCTTTGTAAAGCTTGCGGATGGCTCTAACGTTAGTTAATTCAGGATAGTCTATCAGTGCAGATTGTTTTGGATAATTAAATACCCCAAAATTATGTTTGTTTTTGCTGAAAATACAGTTTAGAAAGGGGAACCACCCAAGAATTTATTAACAATCATGAGGAGTACAAAACCACCTAGTACCATAAGAATGAATTTCATGTTGGTTAGTATAACAGATTTTGATCACAGAATCAGCTTCTAATATTTTGTCAAAATGTCGTCGTTAATGACAATATTTCAACTCTTTCTAATTTGTCTAATAAGTAAATTACAAAAACAAAAGACAGTCCGTTTTCCAGACCGCCTTTTGTTTTTACTTGATTTTGTTATTACTTCGTCACAAATGTCAGTGCCATACCACGCTTGTCTGCTCGGCCGGTTCGGCCGATACGGTGGACGTAGTCTTCGTAAGTATTAGGTAGGTCATAATTTATCACATGTGAGACATCATCAACGTGAATACCACGAGCTGCCACGTCAGTGGCCACCAGTACCTGCACCCGACCAGTTTTGAAATTGGTTAATGAACGCTGACGTTGGGGGTGGCTCTTGTTACCATGAATGGCGTCGGCCTTGATGCCGGCCTTAATTAATTCTTGACTGAGTTTTTCAACACTGTGCTTCATCGCTCCAAAAATCATTACTCTGGTAAACTCCGGCTTTTTGAGTAGAGCAACTAAAGTGTCAAATTTCGTATGAAGTTCGTAGTGAACAACGTCTTGAGTAATGCTCCCGATAATGTCTTTTTTGCGAACTGATACTGTAATTGGATCATGCATGAATTCAAAAACCATCCCTTTGACCGTGTCAGACATAGTGGCCGAGAAAAAAAGGGTTTCATGGCCGTCAGGAATATCTTGTAGGATTTTACGCATATCATGGATGAATCCCATGTCGAGCATGCGGTCCGCTTCATCAAGAACAACCGTGGTAATGCCGCCTGGCTTGATATGACCACGATCAATCAAATCTTGAACACGTCCCGGTGTGCCGATAATGAAATGATTTTGACGGCGCAGTCCTTGAATTTGGGGACGAATATTTATTCCACCCACACAAACTGTGGAAAATATTTTCATCTTGTCGGTCAAACGGCGAAGCTCTTGTTCTACTTGTATAGCCAGTTCTCGAGTTGGCGCCAAAATAAGGGTTTGACGATTATATTGTTTGAGAGTTTTGTTAATTAAAGGCACTAAGAAAGCAGCCGTTTTACCGGTCCCAGTTTGAGCCAGACCAACTACATCGTGTCCATCAAGAATATGAGGAATAATTTGATCTTGGATGGCGGAAGGAATAGTCAGTCCCATATTAGTAATCGTGGTTACCAATGGTTGTTCTAATCCGAAATCCTTGAAAGTGTGTTTAGCTACGTAAACTTCCTCGGGAGTAGTATCGACAGGATTGAGGTTGATGTATTTTGAAACGTCGAAGGTCTGCATTTTGCGACCACCGCGTCCACCGCCTCCACGTTGTGATGACCCGCGCCCACTGCCACTACTGAAAGGCCTACGACCACCACTAGAAAAACTACGTCGCGGTCCGCCCGAGGTGGGATGACTACTGTTACTATTAAAACGGCGAGCGCCACCGGTACTACTGCCTCCAGTACGAGGACGAGCACCAAAAGCTGGCTTCCGACTAGGTCGGGTAATTGAAGAATTCATTTATTATTTAAGTTACGAAGCGTCAAGCGCTTCAGGGCTGTGCAGAAAGATAAAGACAAAAAAGACAAGAATGTCTAATTCGTAGCTCAAGAGCCCTACACGAGAATCTTAAGGTACGAAGAGAGTAACATGGAAACCATTCTACGTCAAGAAAATCTTAAGGGCGAAACCCCTAAGATTTTATAATTCAGAGAAATCTAAGTAGATGTCATCGAAATTGGTAATGTGTCCGTGTTGGTCAACCTTGATACCCTCACGTTTATATAGTTTGCGCCGCTTGGCTTCATTTTCGGGCGATAACCAAACTTTGCCACCAGCATAGACAATGCGGTGCCAAGGAATGACACCTTGGTTGGGTGACTTGGCTAAAATACTACTGATGCTACGAGATGCCATTGGACCAGCACCAGCAGCACGAGCAATAGTACCGTAGGTGGTAACCCGCCCTTCTGGTATTGATAGGGCTAGTTCCCAAACACGTTGGCTAAATTCGCGGACCATAATTTAAATTTAGTATAACAACAAATTATAGAAATTGCGTCTAGTGCAAATCTTAGGGATTCAATCCCTAAGATTTGGTTGGTGGGGTAGGGAGGGTGGCGAAAAAGGCGATGAGGTTATTAATGTGTTCGTCGATGGTGATGCCAAAATTGGTTACGGCCGTGGCGATATGTTCACGGTTGATGCTGGGGGCAAAGCGTGTCTCGTTAAGTCGTTTTTTGATGGAAGATTCTTTTATTTCAGTAAACGGAACTGGGTTTAGTTTCTGGTAAGCGTAGAAGATACCGCAAATTTCATCACAGGCCATGAGGGCCTTAGCTAGGGGTGTGGCTGGTTTGGTAGTAAAGCCGTTGAATCCGTCGGCATGAGCTTCCACTGCATGGATGAGTTCTGGCGGGTAATTCCACTCGGCAAACCATTGCAATGATGGACCTGGGTGTTCGGTCGGATGCTTATCGTAATCGATATCGTGCAAATAGCCGGTCAGCCACCAGAGATGGGTGTCTTCACCTAGTTTCTCGGCATAACCTTCTACTGCTCGTGCAACCATTTCTGCGTGGAATCGTTGGTAAGTATCAGTTACGTACTCAGTCAATAATGCCCGCGCTTCGTCTTTGGTTGGTAATGTCATAGAGAAATAGTATAGCAAATAAATGTTAAAGCGGGCCGACCTCAATAGTAGAGGTGGCCCGCGTTGCCCAGCGTTAGGGTGTGCTAAGTTTTGACTTTTTTTCTCCAACAATTATAGCTTTCAGCCCAAGGAGTGAGGCCATAATGTTTGACCAGATAACGGACATATTCCATGTAGTCGTCATCATTGTTGGGATCAAGCCCTAGACGTTTCATTTCCGGTCTGTGAACACTCATCAACAGCTGGAATGTTCCTCTAGCAGAACTTCCCGTTGAGTTTTGAAGTAGATCGCCATTTTTACGATGAACTAGCTCCGATTCGCACTGAGCAATCGCTTTCATAGTATCGTAGTTTTCAGGGAAGTGTAGAGCGATTAAAAGCTTAACTGATTTCCCCGACGTTGCCTGTGATTCGTCAGCTATCGTGGGAGTGGCAAGCACTCCTAGTAGACAAATCACAATCAAGTTGTTGATTCTCATCAACGGTCTCCTTTGTACAATTGAGGTCTTTGAAGCCCTCCTCCAATTCCTTAGACGGGTGAATGTAAAAAATCTTACAGACTTAGAAAGCATTGCTGAATAATATTTTTGATAACCTTTCTTTCTGTTATATCTATAGCATTGGTATTGATAATGTCCATCACAATAAAAACAAAAAATCGGTAAAGTTGGGCTAAAGAGACTTCCTAAGACCCCCCAAAAACTACCTTTCGTTTAAGAAGTAGCTAAAGGTTTCAAGAAACAATACACTCGGTAATTATCCTGGATCACCACGTTGCTCCCTTACAGGG
>MFMT01000017.1:0-21010 GCA_001783565.1 Candidatus Kaiserbacteria bacterium RIFOXYD1_FULL_42_15
CGTTCACAATACTCTAAATGTTTCATTGCTTTGTATTTTAGAGTGTTCGGATTCAAAGGTGAACTCGCATACCTTGGATTGTCTGTCTGCGTTGACTGACTTCGGCGGCGACCTGCTAAGTTGGGCACGAAGAGAAGGACATGTGGTGATGACGTTCAACGTCTTCGCGAGAAGTGGAACGACGTGGCGATCCATGGTGGCGAACGGTGTGGATTGCCACGCTGTGGCTCGCAATGACGGCGTACAGTGAACGATGTTTATCGTCTTTGCGAGGAACGAGCTCGCAAGTGAGTGACGTGGCAATCCAGGGGAACGTGACGAATGTGGATTGCTCCGCCCTGACTCGCAAAGACGACGACAGATGACGTGAGTTTCCTGCCTGCGCAGGCAAGCTTCGTAGAAATTTGCAAAGACAATGAAGACTCTATAAACTAATGTCAATCGACACAGGGCAATGATCAGAGCCCATGACTTCGGGATGAATACGGGCGTGTTTCACTAGTGGTAGTAGGGGTTCAGAGACCATCACATAGTCAATCCGCCAGCCCACATTTCTTTCCCGGGCTGCTCCCCAATGTGACCACCAGGTATAGTTGTCGCCTTCGGGATGCAGGGTGCGAAACGTATCCACAAAACCCGCCTCCTCCATGGCATCAAAGCCAGCTCGTTCTTCATCTGTAAAGCCCTTGTTCCCTTTGTTCTCCTTTGGTCTGGCTAAGTCAAGTTCTGTGTGTGCCACATTGAAGTCACCGCAGAAAATGACTGGTTTCTCAGTTTCGAGCTCCTGCATATAGGCAAGAAAGGATGGATCCCATTGTTGCCGCATGGCAATCCGTGACAAATCGTCCTTGGCATTCGGTGTATAGACGGTAGCAACAAAAAAACCTTCAAATTCAACAGCTATTACCCTACCCTCGGTAGTGGTGTCGCCATAAATATCAGTAAGCTTGGATTTCTTAATTATATGTTGAGGAAGTCCTAAACGCACATCTAGTGGAGTTTCTTTAGTAAAAATAGCCGTACCAGAGTATCCTTTTCGCTCGGCCGAACACCAATATTCCTCATAATCTAGTAAATCAACCTCGATTTGCTCTTGATTTGCCTTGGTTTCCTGTAGACAGAGTACATCTGGTTGGTGCTTGGCCACAAATTCCTGCAATAGTCCTTTTTTGTGCACTGCCCTAATGCCATTCACGTTCCACGAGTAGATTTTCATATATGTATAATACCGTAAATTGCAAATATCAAAAGTATTTAGTTATTAAAGTCCCCCGGTTGACCGACTGGGGGATATGAGGTTTTACTTCCGCGCCTCATGAGCTCGGCCGTTGCCGATAGTGTGACGGCTCTTCCTGTGTAGGGCTACGTCACCAGTACCAGATGAACGGAACAGAAGTGAAAGTGCGAGTGGACGTTCCTAATATATGCGTTTGACATCCCAGTTTCACTTCGGCCGGTACAGGGTCACTCCACCTTCTAGAGTATCATAAATTTAATTTGAGTCTAACTATATATAAAAACGTTAAGAAAAGCGAAGACAGAGAAAGGATTAATGAATATATAGAGTAATGTGGCAAATAAAAATTTTGGAGCCCATCTACTAACCCTCTTGCTAGTCATAAAGTTTCAAATTTTGAGCGAAAAACAAGCTGGAAGTCGAGTCATATCGAGATATGGCGGGACTGAAGCGAAGTTTTGTAGCCACAATTTGAAATCTTTTGGCAGCATAAGGGGTTAGCGGATGGGTTCTTAGTCACTGTACTTGGTAGCTACTTTTTTATTTTATTAATACTTACTACTATTGTCGATAAATATCTGCCACTGCTGCAGCGTGGTCGCTGACACCGAAGATAAGTTCAACGTTTTCTGCCCGATAAGGTGCTTGCGTGAGAATATAGTCCACCATAAAATGGGTAAATAAATGGGAACGACTAGCTATATTACCCATACGATGAAAGTTTTTATCAAGACTGCTGGTGTAATGAGAAGGAATAGTATCGATATATTGAGTCACAAGGTCATTATAAAGAGGGTTAAAACCACGAGGGATATTAAAATCCCCGCACAATATGTGCGGGGACTCGACACTAAGCTTTGCCATGAGTTTTCCCATGTCTTGTCTTTGCTCCAAAGAAGCAATGTCTCCTCGGGCTGTCCAGGTAAAGTGAGTAGTGGCGACACGATACATTATGTCGTCTACAAAACAATCAACAATAATATAACCATGGGCCGTAGTTTCTCGGTGTCGGGCGTAATTTTGGAGTGCTATACCATCAGCCGGGAAATAATAGTAGTGTTCTCTAATATTCTGCATGGCTTTGGCAGCCAAAACCACCCCTTCATCTACCAGACCTTCGGGAGCTTGGCGTTTTATAATTGGAAGAAATTTAGTTTTATACCCTTTGGCGGTAAGGATGCTAATAATTTGTTCATCCGCCTCTTGTAAACAAACGACATCTGGAACAATTAATTCAAGGAGGTTATTAATCTTATCAAGATGCTTTCGCCCTTGAATATTGCACTGGAGTAATTTCATGCACAGTACATTATACACAACCTTCATACCTTATACCTAGTCCCGGCACCTGTGCTAATTAATCCCCAGCAACAGAGCCATTAAACACAAAACAGCGCTACCGTTATTGTATATGGTACAACATATACAACGTAGTAGCGCTGTTTTCTCTATCTTAGCCGAGGTAGAGACTGTATGCAAACAACTAGGAATAGACAAAACAAAGTGTGGTCCAGTACCACGATATTCAGACTCTTTTATCATCGGTCTGATTATTATTAAAAATCTATTGGGAATGAACTCTGAGAGTTCATATCTCCGATACTTAGCCAAACATCATGGTGATGTGTTTATCACACTACCAGAGCGGTCATGGTTCAATCGAAAGTGTCGATCCCTGCAACCAGTCTGTGTCATCATTCAACAGACAATAGCGGAGACAATTTCTGATACAGACACACATATCGTGGACAGTCCCCCGTACCGGTCGTGAAGCGCTATCGAGGAGCCAACTCACCTTGTTTCCCCCGAGGCAAACAAACTAACTATGGCTACTGTGCCTCCAAGAAAGAGTACTATTATGGCGTTAAACTAAGCCTTATTCTGACACCTGATGGGATTGTTATCAACGCTGGTATCCATGCGGCCAATACTGCTGACATTAACGCCCTCAAAGATGTCCTCACTGGCATAGACACAACCGAAATGATACTCATTGGAGACAAGGGATATTATGACGGGGAGCTACGAACCACATTAGCTAACCAAGCTGGCAGACTGGTCGTTCCAGATAAAAAGCGTCACCATCTGTTCAATACCCCAGAAGATAAACAACTCCTTAAGCAACGCTCTATCGTTGAGACGGTGAACTCCCAGTTAAAAGATCTGATGAGAATAGAGATGACCTTGGCACAGAGTTATGGTGGGGTCTTAACTAGACTTTGGGGTGCATTGCTATCGTTCACCTTTGGACAGTTACATAATCTTAGACATGGAAGACCGTTACTTAGTATTAAAGGTATTTTGGTTTAATTAGCACAGGTGCCAGTCCCAGTACTTGTATTTATTTCTAGATGTGCTTTAATAGCAGTAGCGAAACAATAACTCCCTCCAAACAAGGTAACGAGTGGTAAAGGCGTAGTGAAGTTTTGTATTAAAAAAAGTTAAGTAAAAATAAAATGACAGGAACAATTGCTCGAATGAAGAAGGATAATGGTTATGGTTTTATCACTCCAGATGATGGATCAAAAGATGTTTTCTTCCACGCTCAGTCAGTGGTAGACGGAGTTTTTGATGAACTAAACGAAGGTGATAAAATCACTTTTGATGTTGAAGACGGTCAGAAAGGACCAGCCGCAACAAACGTACGTCGCGCTTAAGTGCTTCGTAATATAAAACGGCCGGAAGCGAAAGCTTCCGGCCGTTTTATAGCTGATAATAACGGTGGCTTCTACGGTGCTACTGAGGATGGCTCGACTTTTACCCAAAAACCAGTTGTCAATGGACTTGGAATCCGCCTTCATAAATTCCAAATTGATGCCACTTTTTTCTATGTCACCGGTCGTGGTGTTATCTGTGCCGACAATGACCTTATCGTCCTCTCTATGTATTTAATACCATCTCCAATTAACCATTGGACACGCAATCCCAAATTTTGGCTACAAAACCGCGCTTCGCCCTCAACATATACCAATATGCTTCGGACTCCAGCTTGCTTTTCGCTCAAAATTTTGAAAGGCGTTTATGTCCAAGCGTTAATTGGGGATGGTATAACTTTGGTGTAGGGATACAAAAAACAAAATGAGTAAAGGCCACCCGTGAGGGAGGCCTTTTTAGTTTTCTTAATGATAGCTAGACCGGTTACTTCTTGTTTGTCCAGCCGTCCGCAAAGCTGTTTTGGGCGACATGGAAGCAGTGCCAACCACTCCGCTGGGGGTGTTGGACTAGTGCTATTCCCTCTGATGACACATCCGTAACATCGCTGAACCGCCATCGATAGGCCGCCTTGCCGTCAGGTCTAATATGAAAATACCAGCCATGATAGAAAACAACCGCAAATCCGTATCGGAAATGTCGCACTAAACTAAAGAACCGATGGTAAATAGGCGCACCGTCTTGATACCGTACATGGCGCCAAAACTCAGTACCATTCTGGTTACAGCGTTCTATCCCAACAGAGACACCGGGCAAATACTCGGTCGTATTTTCCCTTAGAACAGAAAGGGAAGGGAGCTTTAATTCTCTGGCCAGTATAACTTCTCCTGGCACACACTTCATCAAAAGTCGTGGCTGGACCCTTACTGGTTTTTTCATTTTAACCTCCCTATTTCTCTCTAATGAAATAGAGTAATTCAATAGCAAAAAAAAAGCAAACGCTTATCTAAACCAACAGAATAACAAAAAAATACAGTGCCAGCCAAAAATAAAAAAATGGTCAAGGTCTCTAAATTGGCGTACAATGTAGGTATATGAAATACATAGTAATTATTGTTGCGACGTTGCTTATTCTTGGTGGCGGACTTTATTATTTTTTAACCCCTACTACAGAGGTAACTAATCCGCCCAAGGTAACAGATGAGACATTGGTTGATACATTAACCACTTCAACTGTCGCCTCCACCACTGATGGACTTCCGGTCGTACGAGGCCCGGAGTCCACGATTGGAACATCAGCCGGAGGTACCGATATCACTGCCTACCATTTTGGTAACGGTCCTGACGAAATTCTCTTTATTGGTGGTATTCATGGTGGCTATTCTTGGAATACCAGTTTAGTCGCTTATGAATTGATAGATTATCTTAAAGACAATCCTTCGGCCGTACCAGAAAATATAACTGTGACTGTTATCCCAGAACTAAACCCCGACGGTTTGGAATCCGTTATTGGTAAAACTGGCCGCTTTACAGCCAAAGACGTGACCGCGAGCCAAGCTGTGCAAGTAGCTGGACGATACAATGACAACGAGGTTGATCTCAATCGAAACTTTAATTGTCAGTGGCAACCAACTGGTAAATGGCAAAACAAAACTGTCAGCGGTGGCAGTAGTCCTTTCTCGGAACCAGAAGCGCAAGCCATTGAAAAGTACGTTAATGATTATGCTCCGGTAGCTGTTATTACTTGGTACAGTGCTGCTGGCGGTGTTTACTCTTCAAATTGTGAAAATGGAGTTCTGTCAGAAACCACAGTGTTGACTGATTTGTTTGCCAAGGCGTCTGGTTATCCAGCTTATCAAGAATTTGATTACTACGAAATCACTGGTGATATGGTCAATTGGTTTGCCAGCCAAAATATTCCCGCTATCAGTGTTCTTCTGACCAATCACACCGATACTGAATGGAGTAAGAACTTGGCCGGAGTAAAAGCAGTACTAAGTCACTTTGAGAAATAAAATGTCGAGATTACACTACGCCATTCTTGGTATTGGCGGATTAATTATTATTGTCGGAATTCTGGTTTTGGTATTTATCGATACCCAACCAACTGAGCCTGCCACCAATGTGACCGTTCCAGAAGAAGTTATGCCAGCAACAGTATCGTCCACCGGCGCCAAAACCATCGGTCATTCTGTAGAAGGCCGAGCGATTGAATTGTTTTCTTTTGGTACCGGCGAGAAACATCTATTGTTTGTCGGAGGAATGCACGGTGGTTATGAATGGAATAGTGTTTTGCTTAGCTATCAGTTTATTGACTACCTAAATGATAATTTAGGAACCGTACCATCTGACGTCACAATTGACATTATTCCCTCCATCAATCCTGATGGACTATATGCGGTAATACAAAAAGAAGGTCGTTTTACTACGGCCGATATTCCAGCTACAACCGCATTAGGATTGGGTCGTTTCAATGCCAACCAAGTCGACCTAAATCGTAACTTTGATTGTAAATGGCAACCAACCAGTTCTTGGCGTTCACAAATAGTTAGTGCCGGCACCATGGCTTTTTCAGAACCGGAAACCATCGCTTTGCGAGATTTTGTAAACAGCACCAGACCAGAGGCCGTAATCTTTTGGCATAGCCAAGCCAACGCTGTTTACGCTTCTGAATGCACCAACGGTGTTCTGCCGAGCACCATCGCTCTCATGAATACTTATGCCGAAGCAGCTAACTACAAATCAGTAGCTAGTTTTGATGCTTACCCAGTAACTGGTGATGCAGAGGGATGGTTGGCCTCAATTGGTACTCCGGCTATTACGGTTGAATTAGCCACCCACGAAAGTACCGAGTGGAATAAGAATCTCGCCGGTGTTAAAGCAATTCTCGATAGTTACCAAGCAAAATAACGATGCTGAATCATTAAGATGATAAAAACCTTTCATTTGAATGAAAGGTTTTTATATAATATTTAACTCAAAATTTCGGGCTAAAGAAACTTCCTAAGACCCCACCCCCAAAACTACCTTTCGTTTAAGAGGTAGCTAAAGGTTTCAAGAAACAATACACTCGGTAATTATCCTGGATCGCCACGCTGTTCCCTTAAAGGAACTGTCCACTCATTGGGTATTTTGTTTCCTGCCACGCTTCGCTCGCAGCTAAAGGTGGGTAAAACTAGCTCAATGTGGCTGCGAAAAGCCTTCTATACAGAAGCTGTACACCTTGTCGCTCTTTTTACAAAAGAGCTGGCAACCTCTTGCGAAAGTCCACCAGACTTTCTCACCCAGACATTTCGCACTCGCGAAGACGGCGCCTCTGGCGCCGTCAGACGAAAAACCCTTGGTTTTTCGTCTTTGCGAGAAGTGAAGCGGAGCGTAACGACGAAGCAATCCAGGAAATATGTCCTAGATTGTTTCTTTAGCCCTAAAATTTTTCAGTGCAGAGAGAAAACAAACCTTACAGTTAAACGTAAGATTTGTTTGTAAGTTGGGACTTTCCCTTTTTTATAAGACGGTAATGATGACGTGAACGACAATGGGTATTGCGAGAAGTGGGCTGGTAAGCGAATAACGTGGCAATCCACGGTGGCGAAGTAATCTGGGGTGAATTAAGGTCAATATTGAGATTTTTGTTTGACAAAACGCTAAAAGCGAGGTGATGTCTTGCTTTTTTTATAATATATGCTATAGTAGTAAGAACCTTCGCAGGTTATTACCGCCTTACTTGTGTACCATATTTATATGGGTATCTATACCAACTGAGGCACAATTTTATTACATATTTATGTTAAGTAAACGAGTCAAAGAAAACGTGGCCAAGGGGGTCAAGCGCCATGACGCTGACACCGGGTCACCAGAAGTTCAAGTGGCACTTATCACTCGTCAGATTGATGAGTTATCAACCCACCTGCGCAAACACAAAAAAGATTTTCACTCACGTCGTGGACTATTGCAACTTGTGGCCGACCGTCGTAAACACCTGAAGTATCTGGAACAAAAAAACATGAAGTCCTATGAAGCTCTCATCAAGCAACTTGGACTCAAGCGCTAAATAAAATTGCTCCGGAGAATGGAGCAATTTTATTTTTGCGGTATATAATGAGTGGGGCGAAGATTTTAATATTAAAGTTAAACTAAAATAAATATATGGGAGTCATCAGACATCCGGAACAGCGAGTCGCCATTTTTATCGACACGCAAAACCTTTATCACAGTGCAAAAAACTTATACAAATCAAAAGTAAACTTCGGAGAAGTCGTCCGGGTTGCCCTCGGAGACAGAAAACTAATCCGTGCCGTATCTTATGTGGTCAACACCGAGAGCGGGGAGGAGAGCGCTTTTTTTGAAGCACTCGAAAAAGTTGGCATCGAAATCAAAACTAAAGACCTGCAGATATTTTACGGTGGAGCCAAAAAGGCCGACTGGGATGTGGGTATGGCGGTCGATGCTATCAAGTTAGCCCAGAAAGTTGACGCAATTATTTTGGCTACCGGTGACGGAGATTTTATTCCTTTGGTGGAATACGTAAAGAGTCAAGGTTGCCAGGTAGAAGCCATCACCTTCGGTCGTTCCGCTTCGGGAAAACTACGCGAAGTGGTTGATGATTTTATTGATCTTGATGAAAATCCTCATGAATTTTTGATTGGCTACAAAGGTGGCCCAAAATCAAAGAAACGCGGTATAGTAAACCTTGACCTCCGGAAACAAATTAAAAAAGTAGTAGGGACTGATACGGATGATTTATAAGAAGTTTGAATTTGTCTTAAAATAAAAATAGTCAACATCCTACATAACAAAACCACCCTAGGGCACTTGTGCCCGCCGGTGGTTTTGTTATGCTCAGCTCATTAATAAATGAGCTCGGTAGGTAGATAGATTTCAAAATTTGAAATCTAAAACATGCCGAGCTCAAAATAAAGAAAATGACACATGCAAAAACAAAGCTTTGAGATGGATTTAGCGGGTAAAATCCTTGTGGCAGAATTTAATGATTTAACTGGGCAAGCAAATGGTTCGGTGATGCTTCACTATGGTGAGACAGTTATTTTGGTGACAGCTGTTATGAGTGAAAATGAACAGCCGAACATGCCCTACTTCCCACTGTCAGTAGAATTCGAGGAGAAGTTTTATGCTGCCGGTGCTATCCTCGGTAGTCGTTTCATGCGGCGCGAGGGAAAGCCGAGCGATGAGGCGGTGTTGTCTGCCAGAATTATTGACCGTACTATTAGACCACTTTTTAATCATGACATTAGAAATGAGATTCAGGTCGTGGTCACCGTTCTTGCCATAGGTGGGGATGACCCCGATGTCCTTGGTGTCATCGGTGCCTCCCTGGCTTTGTCTGTTTCAAATATTCCCTGGGACGGTCCGATCGGAGCTATCAGAATTGCTCGCAATCGAGAGAGTGAGAAAATTACCATCAATCCAACTTATATAGAACGAGCCAATAATCAGCTAGATTTTGAGATTTTGGCCTGCGGTAAAGAAGGCACTATCAACATGATAGAGACGGCCGCTAGTGATATGGAGGAGGCGGACGTCATGGCCGTCCTGGAGGCAGCCACCGTATTGCATGGTCAGCTGGAGGAATTTCAAAAACAAATAGTGGCCAAAATTGGTAAGAAAAAATTATCAATTACCAAGAGAGAAATCCCTGAAGCCATGGCTTCATTATTCACTACATTGTTTGCTGACAAGTTGAGGGATACGATGTTTTCAAATCTTACTGGTAAGCATCACCTCCATATTCTGAAGCAGGAGTTCTTGAAAACTGTGGCACTACTTGAGGAAAGTATCTCTAGCGGAACCGCCAATGATTATTTTGAAGACAGAATTAACGATACCATTCATCACGGTGCCATAGTAGAAAATATACGACCGGACGGGCGTGGGTTTGATGAAGTCAGGCCACTTTATGGACAAGCCGGAGGAATTTCACCAGTGCTCCATGGAGCTGGAATTTTCTATCGAGGAGACACTCACATCTTCACTGCTCTAACTCTCGGCGGGCCAGAGTCAGCCCAAATTATAGATACCATCGAAGACCGCGATGGCAGTAAACGCTTTATGCACCATTACAATTTTCCGCCTTTTTCAGTTGGTGAAACTGGGAGAGTCGGTGGCTTTAATCGGAGAATGATCGGTCATGGTGCCCTAGCAGAAAAAGCCCTGGCTCCAGTAATACCAACCAAGGAAAAATTTCCTTACACAATTCGCCTCGTCTCGGAGACAATGTCCAGTAACGGATCAAGTTCTATGGGTTCAGTTTGCGCCAGTATTTTGGCACTAATGGATGGAGGTGTTCCCATTACAAAACCAGTAGCGGGAATTGCTTCTGGAGTAATGATTGACGGTGATGATTACAAACTTCTAACTGACATTCAGGGTCCAGAAGATGAGCATGGTGACATGGATTTAAAAGTAGCCGGTACCAAAGACGGAATTACTGCTATTCAGATGGATGTTAAAGTGGGCGGTATACCACTCCATATCCTTGAAGGGGCGTTAGAAAAAGCCAGGTTGGCTCGTCTGCAAATTTTGGAAATGATGAAAGATGTCATTTCTGAACCGCGACTAAATATTTCTTCTCGAGCACCAGAAATTATTTCCCTAACAATTTTGCCAGAACAAATCGGATTAGTAATTGGCGGTGGTGGTAAAACCATCAACAAAATAAAGGACGAGAGTGGAGTAGAGGAGATTACCATTGAGGAAGACGGAACGGTATTTATTACAGGCAAAAATGGTAGTGCGGAAATTGCTGCTGAGAAAATTAAATCTCTAACGAAAGTATACAAAGTAGGCGATCTAGCCACTGTTACTATTACTCGTCTGGCTACTTTTGGTGCTTTTGCTAAGCTCGACGACTTTAATGAAGGGCTGATTCACATTTCAGAAATTGCACCATTCCGCTTAGAAAAACTTGACGGATTATTAGCCGAGGGAGATGTAGTTAAGACAGTGATCAGTAAGATTGAAGATGGGAAGATTGGCCTATCTATTAAACAAATAGATCCAGACTTTGCAAAAAATAAAGGAGTTAATCCAACAGAGAGAACAAAATAATATAAATTAATCCTCTCAAGTAAAATCCGCCCTGTGTAAACAGGACGGATTTTATAATCACCGAGTACTCATAATAACTGTCCAAAAAAAACTAAAAATATGAGATACTAGAGATAATGGATACTGATGTCAAAAATAAAAAATCTATTCCCAAGGTTAGAACATTTGCTCACGACCTTGAGGTTAATCGTGGTACAGGCAAGGCATCTACCAACCCAGTACAGACGCCAACTACTGGCATAATCGTCGGAGACAACAACAGTGTAGTTAAGCCATCTCATCATGATGGGGAAACAATCATAAAAAATACCGATTACCAGAAGTCAACAAATGAAAATACTAAATCAAATTCTGAAAATTCTTTACCAATTCAAAAATATAGTTCACTGACTCAAGCAACGCAAAAGGCGGTTAGTAAGGTGACTGGTCAAAAAAATGTCCGTGACGAATCTTATGAAGCCACCATCATAACTGATTCTAAACATAAGCGTTTTTATTTCACCACTGAAGTAGCCACGGCTCTTCATAAATGGTGGAAAAGAAAAGTAACTGATTATACCGAAAGCAAGAAGCCAAAATACACTATTCCTCAAGCAGAACGTCGTAAAGGTGTAATTCAAAAAGCTATATCAACCACTGGACGTACCATCAACACAGATCATGCTGATGTTTTGGCGCTAATAAAAGCCAATAAAATTGCCATTGTTGATAAACACGATACTATGGCAGAACATTCCATCATGGACCGCTCAACCAAGGATAGTAAAGAGGTAATTTGGTCAACCACCGAAGAAAATAAAAAAATAATTTTTCCTACCGTTTCAAAAGCTGAGCCGGTATTAACAACAATAACTGAACCAAAAGTTCCGATTATTCCTCTACCGCCGTTTAATAAAGAAAAAAATAAACCAATAATAAAAGAAGTGCCCCAGCCCGAGATAAACCAACCTAAAAATACGGAAGTAGAAAAGACTTCATTAACAAAATCTGAGGGATTAGAAAAACTACCATCAGAATTAGATGACGACAACATAATCGACAGTTCGGATGAAGTTCTGTCTGAGGAATATTTTGATGAGTCACCTGACCAGATTGAAAATAAGTCAAGTATATTGTCACGACTATTTATTTTACTTCGAAGTTTCCAACCAATTAAAAATCCCAACCGGGTTGTCATTTATACTTTAGTTGTAGTAACTATTGGCCTAGCAATGTATTTAGTCGTAAATAAATTAACCACTTCAAGTACGAATGCCATCGTTGTTGTAAACAACTATACTCCAACCATATTCAACCCTTCTACCCAATACCATGAAGTTATTGCTGAAACAGAAAAAAAGAAAATTTTTGCTCAGCTACAAGAAAAAAATAACCCCGAGGAGAGCATCACAGAATTGGTTTTTCTTTCACCTATTGACGGCAGAGAAGTAACCGGCTCAACCTTACTCCCATTATTAGGTTTTGACCTGGCACCAGACTTTGTTTCTTCTCTTGAACACATAGCCTTTGGGTTTTATCATAATGATCCTTGGATAGTAATTAACACCAATAACAAAACGACCGCCCAAGGGGGCCTATTACAATGGGAGCTAAACATGAGTAATGATCTGGATCCTTTATTTGGCCCTACCGTCCGCTCATCTAAAATAATTTCAAGTTTGACTGCTTTTGGTGATAGTTCAATTAATACTATTGATGTGCGAATTTTGTTTGGAGATGATGGTCAAGAACATATCGTCTACGGCTTTATTTCTCCTAATCAAATCCTAATTACAACTAATACCACCACCTGGTTAAACCTCTCAAATGATTTTAAACAACCTTAACTTTCCTTATTAGATAACGTGTTATTATAAATAGACTATGAATAATATTGAAATATTTGCTAGTAAGTTAGCTGAACAGAAGCAGGCGGTAATGAATGAGTTAAAAGAAATTGCCATACATCATACCGATACTGATGATTGGGAAGTACGCACCGATGATATTGACCAAACCGATGCCGACGAAAACCTCCGTGCTGATGATGTTGAAGATGCCGACGAGAGAGTGGCCACACTAGCAGAACTTGAAACTCGTTATCACAACATTGTTCGGGCGTTAAATAAAATAGAAAATGGCAGTTATGGAATTTGTGAAGTATGTAACGAACCAATTGAACCAGAACGGTTAGATGCAAACCCTGCTGCCCGCACTTGTCTGACACATCTAGACGAAGAGTCATCATTGCCTCTAGCATAAAGTCATATGAGTGTAACGCGAATTTACACTGCTCAACCTCATGTCCTTGGTGGTACTCTAATTAGTATTGAAGCAGACCTCACCCGGGGTCTGCATTCTTTTTCTATTGTTGGCTTAGCTGGTAAGGCCATCGAAGAATCCAAAGACCGTGTCAGTAGTGCCATCAAACATTCCGGTTATGATTCACCTAAAAGTAAAAATCACAAAATTGTTATTTCGTTGGCACCAGCTGACATAAAAAAAGAAGGGCCACTTTTTGATTTACCGATTGCCTTGGCTTATTTACAAGTCGCAGGCCTAGTTACTCCTGATGGCACCAGACGAATCTATGTTGGCGAACTGGCTCTCGATGGTAGTTTGCGAGGAGTCCGCGGGGTATTATCAATTGTCCAAACAGCCCGCCAACTGGGCTTTACCGAAATTATTGTCCCAGTAGCAAACGCAGCTGAGGCGGCCTGTGTTGACGACATCAATATTATTCCCGCCAATTCTTTAGATGAGGTGATTCGCCATATTGATGTTAATCATGAATTACACCAAAGCATCTCCCCTCAGCCAGCTACTGACATAGAATCAACATGGACTGATGGGAGCGTTATGCTTGAAGATATCAAAGGCCAAGAAAGCGCCAAACGTGCCTTACTGATTGCGGCCGCTGGTCGACACAATTTGATTTTGGTTGGTCCACCCGGCACCGGCAAAACAATGCTGGCGCGCGCCTTTCAGGGAATTCTTCCCCCACTGACACGCAGTGAGGTACTCGAAGTCAGTGCCATTAGATCCATTGCTGGAGAAACCGAAAATTTAATCAGTGCCATTCCACCATTTCGTACCCCACACCATACTGCTTCATACACCGCCCTAGTGGGTGGTGGAACTCACCCCAGACCAGGGGAAGTGACAATGGCACACAAGGGAGTTTTATTCATGGATGAGTTTCCAGAATTTGAAAGACGGGCCCTCGATGCCTTACGTCAACCACTAGAGGATCGAGTGGTGTCAATCTCGCGCGTCCAAGGTACGGCCCTCTTTCCCGCTGACTTTATCCTGGTCGCTGCCATGAATCCCTATCGGGGAAGCGAAGACGGCACCACTGATTTAGCGCGAGCCATGCAAGAAACCTACAAAGGCAAAATCTCTGGACCGATTCTTGACCGAATAGATTTGTGGATTGAAGTACCACACGTCCCGTACGAAACTTTAACCAACCTGACCAGAAACGAGGGCGAGACATCAATTGCCAGAGAAGCTGTAGCCACCGCCCGAGAAAAACAACACGATCGTCTAAAGGGGAGAGGGGTCACCACTAATGCCGAAATGACTAGCCGTGATATCGATGACATTATTATTCTCTCACCCGAAGTTAAAGAAATACTAAAATTATCTTCAGCTAAACTAAATTTATCACCCCGCAGTTATCACCGCTTAATTAAGGTCTCCAGAACAATCGCCGACTTGGCCGGCGCCCTGCAAATCGAACCCGACCATGTTTATGAAGCACTACAATATCGAGTGAAGATGTAAGTATTGACACGTATACTTTATACGTATAAAGTATACGTGTATGAAAACAGCAACATTCACCAGTACCATTTCACCGCAACTACTCACCTGGGTAACAAACCACGCCAGTGAAACGAAGCGGACGCGTAGGTTCATCCTTGAAGAGGCACTTACTAAATACCGCGCAGAAGAAATACGCCAGGAGATGCGAACAGATTTTAAGCGTGCATCTAAAGACAAACAGACCTTAGATTTCTCCGAGTGGGGGATGGAAGATTTTCATGAAATTGTTAATTCATGAAAAAAATAACCCAGAAGGAAATCTATTGGGCAGACCTGAATCCTACAAAAGGATCCGAGCAGTCTGGTAAACGTCCAGTTGTGGTAATTTCAGGAGACACCATGAACGAACATCTTCCTGTCTGTATCGTGTGTCCACTTTCAAGTAAAGTTAAAGATTATTCTACCTGTACACTTATACGAAAATCAAAAACCAACAAACTTAAAGTTGATTCTGAGTTAATCACCTTTCAAATACGCACCATATCTCAAGTTCGACTTACTAGAAAAATTGGCAACATAACTGACAAAGAACTACAGGAGGCCATTTCAAAAATTGGATATTTGTTTAGATATTAAAATACAACAATCAGAGAGACGCCCAGAACACGTCTTTGAGGCACTACAGTATCGGGTGAAAATATAATCTAGTGCAACAAACCACCCTGGGTTGTGCTTTTTTATTAAGAAGCTTTCCGTGGTTGGTTTTTTATCTACGTAAGTATCTACGTAGATAAATTTTTTAAACTGGAAAGTATAAAGACAGGCGGTAGCATTCATGCCACCGTCTATCTTTATACTAATCAGAGTAGGTGACTGCCCCATCTTTATGAGTGAACTTTCTTTTGTTCATTAAATAATGAAACTGACTGAACGGTTTTCTGTTTTTCAGGTAATCTGGATTATTTTGATTTCTGTAGGATTCTTGTTCATTCGAGTTCCATAAGTAGGCCTCGTACCAAGGCAGTCTCAATACCAATAGAGAATATAATGTTTCTATGATATACAACAAAACAGCACCGATTAAAAGCAGTTCAATTTGTTGACGAATATGGATTCGTTCGTGAGTAATAATCCAAGGAATAATCTCATCTTTAGACCGCACAAAAATAAAAGGGAATACCGTGACGGCTTTGGCCGTTTTGTGAAAACCTGTAAATAGAGAGAAAAAATAACACCAGCGAGCCGAGATAATAACCATATAAAAAGTATACGGGTAATTTTTATGTTGTAAATGAACGTCAGCGACCCAAAAGGCGGCCAGAACAAACCATACAAAAGTCAGTATGCTGTAAATACCTCCTTTATCATCGCCGCAATGCATCAGACTGCCTAGTACTTTGAAGAATGGGAAATACTAGTTACGGTGAATATAATAATCAGTGTATTTTTATTGCTCGAGTGAGTGCAATTCGAGGAGTGCGATTAAAATAAAACGAGCCGTACTGGCTGGTACGGTGAGTTTTATTTTACGAAACTCAACGAAGAAATGTGCCTAAATTAGAACGGGTTCGTGCCGCCGCGGACTTCGAAGTGTAGATGCGGCCCCGTCGACTTCCCCGAATTACCAGACCCAGCGATGACTTGATTTTGACTTACATAAGAGCCAACACCAACATCGTTTCGAGAAAGGTGAGCATATAGTGTCTGAACTCCATTGCTATGACGAATCACAATGTATTGACCATAACCACCGTTCCAACCAGAACTTTTGGAAACAATCACTTCTCCGGCGGAGGCAGCATGAACGGGGGAACCAACTGAAAGTCCAAAATCAACCGCATTATAACCATGACGACCTTGAGTTTTAATTGCCCCGGGAACCGGCTTTACCAACCACCCCCCACCAGAAACACCAGCTGACTTAATTGATGTCCCCGCACTATTCTTTACTGGTTCACTTGTATGTAATTCACCTCCTGGAATTACTAATGTTTCTCCCACCGTTAGATCAGTAGCAGATGCTAGTTGGTTGTAGGAAATAATTTCTTCGGCATCACCATCATATTTTTTTGCAATTGAACCAATCGTGTCACCTTTCTTGACAATATGTCGAACTCCCACCACGGGCAAAATGACTAGAGTATCTCCCGGCTGGATGGATTTACCACGCGGAATATCATTTGCCCATAAAATAGTATTAGTAGTGACTCCGAACATCTCGGCTATCTGTGACAGTGAGTCGCCGTCCCGAACGGTATAAACGCTAATCTCGCCTGTAGTATGCTTAGCAGCACTAATCTCATCAGCCCCAACTGGGCCGGTTGAAATCAAAGCATTATCTTGAGCCAAAACATCACCGCCGCCGAGTGCATCATTTAAATTAGAATTTTGTACAGCTGACAAAACAGGAATATCCAGTGATGAACCAGTTTTAACAACCTCAGGTACAGCTGCCTCTGCTGCGGTGGTATTGGATTTTATAAAATTTTGAAATAAGCTGGCGTGAACCAAGAAAGGAATTGCCACGGCTGAGACCACCATAAATAACTCAACTGTTCGCAGTGTAGTATTGCTTGTATTTTTTATCTGACCGGAATGATACGATAAAGTATCTAAAGGAGGTTCAGACTCTTGGTTGTTGGGTTGTATATAAAGTTGTTTATGGACTCGCCGCCTTGCATTCATTACGGAATATGTCTGAAATAAAAAGAGCGTCACTCGCTCCTGGTTGGTACCTCTAATTTGGTACGAAGATAATTCTACTAGACCAATCCATAAGCACAATTGACGTAATGCACTTTTCTCAGTTGAGCGTTTATGGCCAAAAAATAGGTTGCGAATAGGCCTTCTTTAGAGCAATTGACGTTACAATATATATATTGTGTAGTTTATAGGGTGGGTGTGTTATAGTAGCACACGATATGTCCGACACCTTGTACTTAACCGGTCTTAACCAACCACAACTAGAAGCTGTTACCACTACCAAAGGACCCCTCCTTGTCTTGGCAGGGGCCGGTTCTGGCAAAACTCGGGTTATCACCCATCGGATAGTTCACCTTATCCATCAAGGAGTAGCGCCAAGAAATATTCTGGCCGTTACTTTCACAAACAAGGCCGCCAAGGAGATGCGCGAACGAGTAGAAAAATTAGTTCACGAGTTTCCACCGTCCGATCGAGCAGTAATTGACGGGATGCCCACGGTAACTACTTTTCACGCCCTCGGAGTAAGGATTTTACGAGAGCATCATGATGTCCTGGGATTAAGGCGTCACTTTACCATTTATGATCGAAGTGATAGTTTGCGTGCCATCAAACAGTCTCTGGAGCGTGCCAACTACAATCCGAAGGAATTTGAACCGCGAAAAATTCTCGGCAAAATTTCTCGGGCCAAGGGTGACGCCAAAACACCGATTGAATTCAAGGAAGCGTCTTCGGCTTATCCCGATAGAGTAGCGTCTGAAGTTTGGATACATTACGAAGAAATTATGCGCGGTGACCACGCTTTGGATTTTGATGACCTACTAATAAAAACTCTACGGCTAATAGAAGAATATCCACACGTGCGTGAAGTGCTCCAAAATCGTTATCAATATATTCATATTGATGAATATCAAGATACCAATCGGGTGCAATTTGAAATTGTTAGACTTTTGACTGGTAGGGAACACAACGTTTGTGTGGTGGGGGATATTGATCAAAATATTTATTCTTGGCGAGGGGCAGATATTAAAAATGTTCTACAGTTTGAAAAACATTTTCCCAATACTAAAACTATTTTATTGGAAGAAAATTATCGCTCCACCAAAAATATTATTGGGGCTTCAAATGACGTCATCGTTAAAAACAAAAACCGTGTTAGTAAAGAAGTTTTTACCAGTAACGAAGAGGGCGAGAAGATTTCTCTCTATGCAGCCATGAGTGGTATTGATGAAGCACAATATATAGCTAAGACTGCTAAGGATTTAATAGCAGGCGGGACATCCCCATCCTCAATTGCGGTTCTCTATCGCACCAACTTCCAATCTAGAGTTTTGGAAGAAGCATTTTTAGACTACGGGGTACCATACCAACTTTTAGGCACTAAGTTTTTTGAACGTAAAGAAGTGAAAGATGTTTTATCCTATCTTAGGTTAGCTCTAAATCCCGGCAGTACGGCTGACTTGGCCCGGGTGATAAATGAACCAGCGCGCGGTATTGGTAAGATTACTATGCTCAAGGTAATGGAGGGGAAGCGAGGTGAACTTAAGGGGGTAATTTTAGAAAAAGTAGCTCGTTTTGATCAAATTATGATAGACATTGCCGATACCGCTCGTACCAAGCCCATTATGGATACGGTTAAGTTTATTATCGCCAGAACCGGAATAGAAACCGAACTGAAAAAGAGTGGTACTGAAGATGATTTGTCTCGATTGGAAAATTTGCGTGAGTTGGTTACTCTGGCTGCCCGCTATAGTGAGCTTGACCCAGAAGACGCGGTAGAGGCCTTATTAGAAAACGCTGCTCTGCAAAGTGATCAGGATGAATTAAAAGACAAAGAAGAACAGGATGCTGTTCGTTTGATGACTGTTCACTCAGCTAAGGGTCTGGAATTCCCTGATGTTTTTATTAGTGGATTAGAGGAAGGTCTTTTTCCCCACGAGCGATTGGATGATGCCGAGACTGATCATGAAGAAGAAAGAAGATTGTTTTATGTCGCCCTGACTAGAGCTGGTAAAAAATTATTTTTGAGCTATGCTCATATGCGCACCATTTATGGTAGTCAAAGAATAAACGCCCCTTCCTCTTTTCTTAACGACATCAGTACTAAATATATTGAGAGTAAAAACCCGCGCGGTTTTGGTGACACTTCTTCCGGCTACGAAACCACCATTTTTTTGGATTAAGATAAATCAGAGCTACCTATTTTTTGTTTGCCAAAATTAAATATAATACTGCGATTAATCGCAGTATTATATTTAATTCAAAACTTTTTATTGGTAGTATTGAGTGTGTTGGTTGGTAACGTGGATTGCTTCGTTGCGACTCGCAAAGACGGGCACGAGGGACGTCACACCACCGTCGTCTTTGCGAGGAGCGGAGCGATAGCGGAGTGACGTGGCAATCCACGAAGACGCAACAGACGTGGATTGCTTCACTGCGGTTCGCAAAGACGATAAGTGACGAAATAAATTATCTGACGCAGCGATTAATCTCTGCATTAGAGATGATTGAATATTTAAAAAGGGCTATTATTTTGCGTAAGCCGGTACTTGTATTTCTATACATATATATGTATGCTCGCAGATAAAGATCTGCCACCATGAAAAAACCATTTTCACCAATCCATAAAGTTACCAAGCATCAACCCTTCGCTCCTAAAAAATCTTTAGGACAAAATTTCCTCACTAGTGCAGTTGTGCCACGTTGGATGTGTGAAGCTGGAGAAATAGAAGAGAGTGATACTATCCTAGAAATTGGCCCAGGTACTGGAGTGCTAACGCGAGAAATCCTTGCTCGTGGTGCCTCTGTTATAGCAGTAGAAACAGATAATCGAGCCGTTGAAATATTAAATGAAACTTTTGTTCAAGAAATAGCATCCGGAAAATTAAGAATAGTGGCTGATGATATTCGTACCCTACAATTAGATAGACTTAGTCTAACCAACCACTCTTTCAAGGTCATTGCCAATATCCCTTATTATTTATCTGGATTTTTGTTGCGAATTTTTTTGGAAAACCAAATTCAGCCCAGTACCCTTGTTTTTTTAATGCAAAAAGAGGTAGTTGCACGCATCGCGCGCGAACATAAGGAGTCCATTCTATCATTATCAGTCAAGGCCTTTGGCACCCCAAAATATATCAAGACTGTCACCAGTGGTCATTTTAGTCCAACCCCCAAAGTTGATTCCGCTATTTTGCAAATAACCGATATTAGTCATGATAATTTACCCACTGTTGAAAAACAGGAGTTGTTTTTTACCATTTTGCACTTAGGTTTTGGACAGAAACGCAAACAATTACTAGCTAACTTAGCCCATAACTACCTCCGTACTGATTTAGAAAACGTCTTCCAAAACCTGCAAATTCCTCTTGATGCCAGGGCGGAGACAATCACTCTTTCTCTATGGTTAAGTTTAACAATTGAGCTCTCCAAAATATCCGCCAAATAAATAGTATTAATATTAAAGGTGTCATTGCGAACTACGAGCGGTCAAGCGAGTAGTGTGGCAATCCATGACGATGGACGCGCTGGATTGCCACGCTGTGGCTCGCAAAGACAGTCGGTGTGGCAACGCTTCGCAAGGAGGAATGAAGAATGACGGTTGTCGTG
>MFMT01000017.1:21091-24588 GCA_001783565.1 Candidatus Kaiserbacteria bacterium RIFOXYD1_FULL_42_15
GAGAACTACACAGCTTTTTCACCAGGTGGCCTAATTTATAGTAATGACTTGCTATACTATGAGTGTATGTTAGGTAACCAAAAAATAACCGGGGCATTTTTAGTTGGCTTTGCTTTAATGGCTGGTTCATACATCATCAGTAATTTTAGTAAAAGCACCCAACCAATAACTGCCAGTGTCTATACTTCGGCCACGCCAGCAGAACCCCATACTTTCATCGCCGTTTCTGACAAAGATCAAAACGGGATAGAAGACTGGCGCGAGGAATTCGTTTCGGAAACTCCGTTGATTTTAGACAGCAGTACGACTTCTGTTCCCTACGAAATACCAAACACTTTGACCGACCAGGTCGGTATCCAATTGTTTCAGTCCATAATGAGAGGAAAGGCCTATGGCAATGTTGGGCCTTCACAAACTGATATTATTCAACAGACTGCCGACCGTCTCCGCAATACTGTTAAGGATGTGATTTACAAACCCAACAATGTAACCACTATTCCGATGTCGCCCGTAGCTGTCCGTACTTATGCCAACACCATGGCACAAATTATTTTGAATAATGATGTCCCAGAAGCCGGTTATGAAGACGAAATAACCATTCTCGAGCGCGCGGTAAGAAATGAAGATCCAGAGGAATTAAAAAAATTAGTTCCTCTAATTAATGTCTACAAAAACGTCCGTGACCAATCTATCGCCACCCCCGTACCAGAACAATTTTTAAAACAACATCTGGATCTCATTAATGTTTACCAAGCCCTCTACCAGAGCTTGAGTGATATGCAATTAGTGTTTACTGACCCAGTCGTTTCTTTGATGCGTATCAAGCGCTACCAAGATGACGCCACTGGTCTTAAGGTGGCCTTGGAAAATATGTACAATGCAATTTTGCCATACGCTTCGGTCTTTGCGCCAAATGATCCGGCTATTTTATTCGTGATTTTTGATCCTAATTACCAATAATCTATGAAAAATATTTCAAAATTCATTTTTCACACTTTGCTCACACTTATTATTTCTTCCACCTTAGTGTTTTCATCTTTTGCCGTCCCGGTTAAAAAAGCCGAGGCCGGAGCGGGGCTGGCTAATGTTGCTACCGAAATAACCCAAAAAATCAATTCCGTCTTTGCGGGAACGACAGCCGGGGCGACCGCTGGTAATTTTCTCAAGGAAAACGTCCTTGATGGCATCGGTTGGGCGATTGCTAAACAAATGGTTAGTTCCATGACCCAGAGTTTGGTTAATTGGATTAACTCCGGCTTTCAAGGTAGCCCGGCTTTTATTACTGATTTTAATGGCTTTTTGCTCGATGCCTTAGATAGCGTTGCCGGCGAATACATCAAGAGTTTGGGGGGGATTGGTGAATTTATTTGTTCTCCTTTTAAGCTCGATGTTCAGGCCGCCCTCTCTATCAACTATGCTCAAGCCCGTAGTGGTATGCCCTCAGGACCGACTGCCTGTACGGTAACTGGTATCAAAGACAACATTGAAAATTTCATGCAGGGGACAATGAGTGGCTGGGATCAGTGGCTAAAGGTGACTAGTAATCCACAAAATACACCTTACGGAGCGTATTTAGAGGCCCAATCCAAACTAAACATTCGCCTCATCAATGAAGCTGGGCAACAAAAAGAAATTGCTAACTGGGGCGACGGCTTTCTTTCAAAAAAGATTTGTGAAGGTGTCAACGGCGCCAGTAGTGGTAGTGGCAAATGTACTATTACTACTCCCGGCAAGGTTATTAGCGAGGCCTTAACCTTTCAACTCTCCACTGGACCACGCACCTTAATTGAAGCCGATGAGATTAATGAAATTATCGGCGCTCTGATCAATCAATTAACGCTCCAGGCCATGCAAGGTATCAGTGGTTTATTAGGACTAAGTGGTGGTACTGGCTACACGGACTATAGTTATGACGATGGCAGTGGTGCCAGTTCCACTGAACCATACATTGATGCAGCGGTTAATGAGTCAAATGGACTTAGTTCCGATTTAACCAGAACCGGCCTGAGTCAATCATTAGAAATTGAACAATCATTCCTTACTTTAATTGATAGCACTATTGCCACTGCAAATAACAAGTTAATCGCTATGGGTGCTACGACGACATCAACCTCTACCCCTACTTCAACTGTTGTTATTGACGGACTGGTCACTGGTACCGATTCTTCCTCCACCAGTACACCCATTACTATTACTGTCGGAGAAGATATTACCCCAACTGCTTCAGCAGTTATTACTGTCGAAGATTTGTACGGATTAATTTCTGAAGCTAATAGCTACAAAACACAAGTAACCGCCAATATTTTTGACCTTAATGTTCTTATCTCCGATTATGACAACGCATCCATAAATGCCAACTCCACCCAAACTGCCACTGATATACAGCAAGAGGTCGCTACTCAATACCTTGAGTTAGTGAATAGCGCCAAACTCACCTCCGCTTTTGTCCTAGAAACAAAGCGGGTGGAATGGGGTCAGATATTACAGTAGGGTACAATAAGTGGATTAAGGGAGAGGGGATAGGATAAAAATAACAAAGGAACGAAGTGGGGGATACAAATTAAACAACCATGTCAATATTCAAATTACCAACTCATAAAATAACCATGGCTTTGGTGGGGTTGTTTTTTATATTTGTATTTTTGTTACCTAATGTATCTTTAGCCATAGAGGGTGATCCAGGTGATAGATTACCGACACCACCATCAATACCACTCGACCCCAGAAGCGGTCTTCCAGCAGCACCAGATCCTGCCCCAGAAGGGCGAATAGTGGATACACCGGCAGGACCACAAGTAGTAACGACACCACCACCAGAGATTCCTTTAGGTGCAGACGAAGGAACTACCCTAAGAATGTGGCTCCATGAATTAGTTGTAACATTTTTTGGAGTTTTAACTGCTGCCTTTGGGTTTTTCTTTGATTATACTGTAGAACATTATATTGTTGGTTTTGGTGATGCTTATAAAAACAGCGGGACTGGTTTTGTTATTGATGACCTTTGGGGGATGGTGCGGAATATTTTCAATCTCACCCTTATCTTCGGTCTGGTCTATATCGGCTTTCAGATGATTTTGGGATTGAATAACTCGGCGCAACGCTCCATTGGGTATCTGGTGGCCGCCGCCTTGTTGGTAAATTTTAGTCTTTTTATAACTAAATTTGTTGTTGATTTTTCCAACCTAGCCGCTACTAAAATTTATAAAGCTATGGTGGGTGATGTTGGTGGTTCTATTTCGACCACCTTTACCAACATAATAAGTCTAAGCAAGATAGTGGATGTTCCAGCCAATAGTTTTGTTGGTGCCACTTTAGGATATATCTTTGGCTTAATGTTGGTATTTGTAGTCACAGCTTTTGTCTTTGCCGCTGGAGCGGTAATGATTTTATTGCGCTATATTGGCTTAAATTTTTATCTGGTTTTCTCACCGCTATTATTTTTGGGATGGGTCTTCCCTTCGATGAGTGGGTATTCCAAAAAATACTGGAGTGGTTTC
>MFMT01000017.1:24655-27455 GCA_001783565.1 Candidatus Kaiserbacteria bacterium RIFOXYD1_FULL_42_15
TCTTTTTATATTATGGTAATCGGATTCTTACTCGCCTCACTCGTCGTCGCCCAAAAAATGGGCGCCACCGGTGCCGACACCGCGATAGCCGTGGGGCAAAATCTTAGGGGGCGCTTGCAGCGTGGTATGGGTAATGCTACCGCCGGTCTATTAGCTAAGGGGGGCAGAACCGTTATCGGTGGTGCAGCAAGTGCCTTAACCCAAAATAAAAAGTTTCAGAAGTTCGCTGCTAGTAAATGGGGTGGAAAAAGAGTTTACAATGCAGTTGCTGGTGTAGCTGATAGTAGTTTTGATGTACGTAAGGTTGCTGGAGTTGGTAAAGCTCTTGGTATAGGGGAAGGGAAAAAGGGCGGCTATACTACCAGACTAAAAGAGACAGCAGAAAGTAATAAGAAATTTCAGGAGGCAATGGGTACAACAGATGATGCTGAGAACAAAGCTAAGGCAACAAGTGAGTACAAAGACGCAAAAAAAAGTGCTGACTCTGCACAAAATGCGGTTACTATGGCTGAGAACGACGTGAGGTCTAGGACAGCTGGTAACCGCACAAATATAAAAAATCTCAATGAAGAAATGAAAACCGCGAGCGAAGAAAGAAAAAAAGAAATAGCTCAAGAAATTATTGCCAATAAGGCAATAATAGACAGCATCGAAACGGACGAAGAACAAACAATCTCCACCCTCAAGGAAGCACAAAAAAAAGCTGATAAAAACGTGCAGGATGTACTCGAAGAAACAACAGCGAAAATAGAATATTCAAACCAAATTCTATATATTGAAACACTTAAGAAATGGAGTGACTGGCAAAAAAAATATGCTCGTACATTGGCTATTGGAGCAGGGGTTGTCGCTGGGGTAACGGCCAGTGTTGTAACTGGTGGTGTTCTTCCAATTCTTGGAGCAACACTATTGTCTAGCGGCTCGGTGGTTGGATCAATTCGTCATAACGAACAAGATCTTAAATCTGCAGTAAAAGAATATGGAAAGGATGGTATGAAAAAGAAAAAGGCAAAGAAAAAGAGTGATGAGTTGAAAGTATTAACGGAACAAATGAAGGATCTGGAAAAGGGTGAGAAAAAAGATAAACCTGGAGAAAAAGACACATAATTATGCCACAAGAATTAATTCAAAAAAGACTAGCCGCACTTACTCCAGAATATAGAGATTTTGTTGTGAGTGATTTTTCACAAATGACAACAAATATCTTTGGCACCCAATTACATTTAGGAACAAGCGGGAGGGTAATTTTTGAAAATGGTTTGATGTTGTACTTATTGCTTTTCTTGAGTGAATATGAATTAATGGGATTCTTTATATCAGAATGTGATATACCAATCATCACGGCGACTAATTTGGTAAAAACGATTGTCGGCGGTCTGCCTCAAAGTATGACCGAGGTAATACATACCCTCAGTCTGGAGTTGCGTACGGAGGAAAAATCGCCCGTACAAGACAAAACTCGTGACCAAATACTTGGTTCGGCCCAAAAAAATAAACTGTATTTTTATTTGTATACTACTGCCGGCAATGGACTAATTTCTATTTCACAAAAATATAATTTTCGGGAAGACGAAGTATATAAAAAATTCGCGATTACAGTTGGCGACATTATCCTTGGCTTTTACAACATTGAAGACACCGTGCCACTTCTTCAGCAAGAACTCAGACTTGATCCACGGACAGCAGCTCTCCTTGGCGCTGATGTACTAGACTTTTTGGCACCACTTTCAGACCCTAATTGGCAACCGCCAGAAGGATTTGAGCCGATTGATAGCGAAGAAGAAGATTCTGAATTAAGTCAAATTCCAGTTAGATTAAAGGAGGTGGTGGAGCAGAACAGAATTGCAATTCAGCCAATTTTACCAAACATCCCGACACCAGCGACACCGTTTGATACTACTAGAGTTACTCCAGACATCGCTCCTTATGTGGCGCCAGTAGTGCCACCCCTACGCACCATGGCGGACGACATGACCCATCCTGCAGAACAACGTGAAGGTTTGGTTGGTGGATTGAATTACGAACCAGTCTATACATCTTCGCAGGACAACCTTCGCCGACCGATATCTGATACCCCTAATTATGTGACTCCTATTCCACCACGCCCACCGCAAAATCAAAATAGACCCTCGGTTGAGGAACCGCCCCGGTGGGGAGGATAGAGGGATTAGGTGAAACGTGGATCGCTTCGTTGCGACTCGCCTGTCTGCGCAGGCAGGCGAAGACGATGTACAGTGACGACATTCACCGTCTTCGCGAGTGAGAAAGCATGGGATGCTTTCGCAAGACCTTGCCAGCTCTTTTGTAAAAAGAGCGACAAGGTGTACAGTCACTGTTAAGGGAATGGAGCGGTAGCGGAATGACGTAGCAATCCACACCACCACCGTCTTTGCGAGTGAGAAAAGTATAGGATACTTTTTGCAAGACTTATTGAGGTATTTTGTGAGTGAAACGAAACAAAATAGCCAATGAGTGTACAGTCCCTGTAAGGGAATGAGCTGGCAAGCGAATGACGTGGCAATCCACGAACTGCAACGAACGGTGTGGATTGCCACCTGTCGCGCTTCGCTCGCAGCTAAAGGCGCTCGCAAAGACAATCATTCATATTGACAGCAAGGCAGGAACCATCTTTTTTTCGTCTTTGTAAACTGAAATAATGTAAGCTATCTAAAGCACCATTATGATTTAACTGATTTGAAATTAAAAGCGGATTATAAAAGCTTGCTAATTTCAATGTTTTCTAGTATTATCTGCGTCATTATGGCTACAACTACAAAAAACCAAGCACCTTTCGCAGTGA
>MFMT01000018.1 GCA_001783565.1 Candidatus Kaiserbacteria bacterium RIFOXYD1_FULL_42_15
TCATTCAGCGAGGATTCGTACGAACAGAGTAAAAAGAAACTTTTTGAATACTACGGAGGTGCATCAGAACTCGACTTGATTGACTTGAACGACCTTTCTCGCGGAAAACTCAATAAAAACAATGTCTTCTTTATAAACTGGCAAAAAATTAAAGGAAAGACAAAAGATAGCCGAAAACTTCGCCGAGAAAACGAGCAAGGACTTACATTTGATAATCTCATTAACGAAACACACGAAGACGGGCGAAAAATTGTGGTCATAATTGACGAGGAGCATATCGGCGCGGATACAGAGCTTGCACTCGAAGTCATAGACGGACTCATAAAGCCGAAAATCACGCTTCGTGTTTCTGCTACGCCGAAATATATTCCTACTCGTGCTGATACTGCCGGATATATTGAAGTAAAAAGAGATGAAGTTGTCGAGGCGGGGCTTATCAAGGAAAAGATTATTTTTCAAACCGAGGAGGATTTTGAACGAAAAGGATTGAAAAAACTTGATCAAGACGAACTGCTTTTAGAGCTTGCGTACAATAGACGACAAGAAATAGTAAAACTCTATAAAGATATTAAAGTTGAAGTAAACCCACTCGTACTCATACAGTTGCCGAATGACGACCAAGCAACGAAAGAAACAGGAGGCACAACTAAGCAAGCGATTGTTCTTGAATATCTAAAACGCAAAGGCGTGAAAGCAAACGAAATCGCCGTTTGGCTTTCAAAAGAAAAAGAGAATCTTGAAGACATCGAGAAAAATCATTCTCCTATTTCATTTTTACTTTTCAAACAAGCCGCCGCGACTGGTTGGGATTGTCCGCGCGCGGGTGTGCTTGTGATGTACCGCGAAATACAGAATCCTACTTTTGCTATTCAAACTGTCGGGCGAATTCTGCGTATGCCGTTTGGTACGCATTTTGCACATCCAGATCTTAATCTTGGTTATCTCTATACAAACTACAAACGAAACGAAGTCCTTGCAGAATACGCAAAATCAAAAACTGAAAATCGTCCGGCGATAAACGCTAGTTATCGTAAAAAGAATATAAAACCTGTAAAACTTGAGTCCGTTTTTATGACTCGTGCCGACTACAACGACCTCGGCGACTCATTCCAAGAAACTTTCAAGAAAGTAGCCGATAAGAAACTTGATCTAAAGAAGCTTGATTTGAAACCGAAAGTAACGAATGGATTGATTGTCGGCGTAGAGATTGACGATTATGATAATTTCACAAAAGAACTTTTTGATGAGGGCGGAAGCCATGATCAAGAAATGTCTCGGCATGACCTCGAACGGCTTTACAACTTGCTTTGCTTCAAAATTATCGCCAAGCAAACTGATGAGAACAGAAAATTTGCTCCAGAACGCTCATGGGGAAAACTGAAAACAGCTTTGAACATTTGGCTAATGAAAAAGCTCGATGCTTCCCGCATTGATGCGTATAAAATCATTGTGAATGACCTTGTAAGCCCTGCGGGCGCACTTGCTCCGGTGATTGGCGACGCACTTCTCGCATATCGCCCTGTTCGAGAACAGGAAGTGAACAAGAAATCTGCTCGCGCGAAGCGCATTGAGCAGATTGAGATTCCACGCGAAGCGTTGTTTTTCACGGATCAATACGAGGCGCTTGAAGTAAAGAAATCTGCAATGGAGCCGTTTTGGATTGAAAAAGGAATGTTCGGTGGAGTAAACGAGAAATCGTTTGTTGATTTTCTTGAGTCGCCGAAAAACAAAGGTGTTGTTTGGTGGTATAAAAACGGCGATGCAGGAAGCGAGTATTTTTCAATCTCTTATCGCAACCCCGATGAGAATAAGGAAAAACTTTTCTATCCCGACTGGATTATACAAACGAAAGAAGCTGTTTATATTCTCGATACAAAAGCCGGAATAACTGCGGAAAGCAACGATACGAGATACAAAGCCGAGGCACTCCAAGCGTGGCTCAAAGGCAAGAAAGGATTTGATGGCGGGATTGTCGTCCAAGACGGACCAAATGGCTGGAAAATAAATCGCAATGCAAAATACTCTTTCGATTCGTCGATGAAAGGTTGGGAGGTCTTTGAGTTGAAATGAATATGAGAAATGGGGGAAGAAATAGGGATAAGTCCGTTATTTTTACAAAAGCTATATCCTAATATATTCACACCACGCCTGAAACTAGTCGCCATTCAAGCTATGCTATAATATCGTTAAGTATTCCTAAAAAACGGAATACTTGAAGATAAAATGCAATATTTAGAGCTAAAGAATCAATTGACTTTCATTGTGAAAGGTCTAACATGAAACTGTGACGTTATTCTTTAAATTAAAAATATGACTAAATCAATATCTATAACAAATATTGCCATCATGATAGTCGCAGTTGTTTTTGCTTTTATGGCATTTGCAAGCATGGCTTCAGCCGGTAATCCTCATACAAATGTAACCACGATTCAAGATGGTATTCTTCTTGATTCTGAAGGCAACTTTTTATCAGTTGGTTATAACACTTGGGGTTATAATTACCAGGCCCACCTATTTAATGGTAAATACTGTGACTCATACCGTGACGCAGCGTGGTGTCAAGATTATAAAAACGACTCTCTTACTATGAAGTGGAATGATGCCTGGTTAGCAAATACCGACGCTGACGGTGACGGCCTTCTAGATCGCCACTTTGGTTACAGTAGTTATATCGGTTCTGGAGCGTGGCTTACAAATCATATCTCTGGAGAGTACGTTCAAGACGGAAAGACTTATAGGTGGTCCGAATTTTATAAAATAGTTGCAGCACCAGCTGACGCTTATGTTGATGGTGGTTTCTGGTACGATGCAAACGGAGGGGAGATTGGTGAAGTTATTTGGGGACAGTTTGCAATGACTGAATATATATATAACGATTCTGGTACTGGTGACCATGGCGTTGTCTATAAAAGTCCTACAGGACCAGGGCTAGGTAATCTTTAGTCTGGATAGATGAGTTCAAAAAACGGGCACATGCCCGTTTTTTGTTAGCTGAAATAACCTGTATATAGTCGTTATTGATTCCCTGGGTCTGATCTAGTGAAAGAGTATTCAGGAATAAGGGCCTTTACTATTAGTTGTCTGATTTGGCTTTAGCATACTTAACTAGCTTAAACTACTAATCAAGTGTTGCAATTAATTCTGGAACTAGGGGAATTCTATTATTGTCTATATTCTCAAAATATGTTAAGATTGTGACTGGAGTTTACCTTTAAGGTATACTCCAGTCTAAAAATGGATAATAAACCAACCAAAGGCGAATATTTAGAGACCTTATTGAGATCCGGCAAAACCATCTTTTCAATACGAGATGTTTCTTTAATGTGGGGAGAAGAAAATGAATCAATAATAAGTATAAGATTAAATAAGTACGCTAAGTCTGGGAAGTTAATTAAAGTACGTCGAGGATTGTACGTAAAAGATAAAAACTATGACCGATTTGAATTATCGACTCGTATCTATACTCCTTCATATATTAGTTTTGAAACTGTCTTAACAAGGGAGGGTGTAAATTTTCAGTATTACGGAAATATTTTTGTTGCATCATATATAAATCGGGAAATAAATGTCAGTGAACAGAACATCACATTTGTTAGAATGAAAGACTATGTTTTAAGTAATACAATTGGTATTGAACATAAAGATGGCTATGCTATCGCCACTAAAGAACGGGCATTTTTGGATCGTGTGTATGTAAGCAAAGATTATCACTTTGATAACTTAGCTATTTTAAACTGGGATAAGGTGTTTGAGATTTTGCCTATCTACCATAACAAGCGGTTAGATAAAAAAGTTAAAGAATATTTCAAGAGCTATCAAAATAACCAACCCGATAAAACTATATGACTTTAGAATACTCAAAACATAAAAATATTTTGTTACAGATTTTGAAAGATATCTATTCCGATACCTCCATTGCTCCCTACCTTGGGTTCAAAGGTGGCACTGCTGCCATGTTGTTCTATGATTTACCGAGAAACTCTGTAGATTTAGACCTAGACTTACTGGATGAGACAAAAGGAAAAGCAGTCTTTGAGAAAATAAACAAGATAATCAGTAACTACGGAAAGATCACTGATTCGTACATGCAGAAGTCCAATTTAAGAAACATCATTTCATATGCCCCAAAATCCCAAAATATAAAAGTAGAAGTAAATCGTCGGCAGTTTGGTTCAAAATATGAAATGAAGACGTTGCTAGGAATTTCTATGTTAGTAATGGTTCAAGAAGATATGTTTGCTCATAAGTTGATGGCGATGATTGAACGAGTGGGAAAAACTAGTCGTGATATTTTTGATGTTCAATATTTTGCTAAAAATAATTGGCCTATAAGTAAAAAAATTGTTGAGGAAAGGTCGGGGCTTTCTTTTAAAGAGACTTTAGAAAAGGCAATATCTCAGTTAGAATCAATGAATAATAAACACATCTTGGACGGGCTTGGTGAATTACTGACTGATTCCCAAAAAGATTCAGCCCGTGCCAAATTAAAAAGTGACACAATTTTCTTATTGAAGGTAATGCACAGCAACGAAAAATAACTAGCAGAAAATGGGGTCACAGAAAATGGGGTCAGCCACTATTTCCACCCCAAGGGCATGCATGCTTCTCTAACTTCCAGCGGTCATAGCAAAAGTGGAAAAAATTATTGAAAAGAAGTCGGGGGAGGATAAAACAGAAATACCACAATTAATTACGTAATTAATTGAGTTGTTCTTTCGATAGCTCCATAAATGATAATCAAAGTAATGGTCGACGAAGTTGCTGGATTTCAATTGTTCGACACCTTGCTCGAACGTCGGAGTGCAGAACCAAAAAAGTTTCCATAGTTAAATTATAATAGTTTCAGACTATAAAACATTCTAGTAATACAGACTATATTTTAGTCCTATTTTTTAATAGGGTAATAATTTCAGGATTTGAAAGTTTTACATTGATTACACTGAGTTTTGTATAAAGTTCGTCAATAAATTTTTCGAGATCTACCACTTCTTTAAGATAAAACAACCTACCAAAATGATAGGTTGTTTTATCTTAAAAGATTTTAAGGGTTAAAATCTAGTTTCTTTTACCTGCTTTTTCGTTACTTTGAACATAACTTACACACTGTCCTTGGTTCTTGAATTCTGGGTTGCTGAAATTTTCCCAACCGCCATTTTTACACTGGTTCATGGTATTCGGTGCTGGATCAACTAGAGTATAGACTCGATCTCCTACCGCAAATACGCTATCTGCTGTGCTGTACTGCGAATTTGTATCTATTACAGAGACATCTTTTGAAGTATCATCTACGTACAGATCTTTACCATATGCTTCATTATGATGACTCACGCCATTTACTGTAAGCACGGCTGGTGGAGGAACTCCGCCACCTAGGTCGACATCAACGCCACCCCATCCGTTGTTTGCAGTAGTGATGTTGTTAACCGTTACCGTTGAACCATTTACAACCAAGCCGTTATGGCCGTTGTTTTCAAGCGTGACGTTGTCCAAGAGGACACCAGTTGCTTCATAGACATTGATTCCATGAAGGTTGGTTCCGCCAGTGCCATCAATCGTTAGGTCTTTTACGGTCACGTCATCACCATAAATACCAAACGTCGAATTGTTTGAATTGGTTGTTTTGGTAAATGTTGGTGTAAGGGTTTGGCCGTTTCCGTCAATTGTTACACCGGTACAGTTGCATTATCCTATAAGTGGGGCATTATTAACATATCAGTGTTCAACATTTAATTTCATATGCCAGAGACAAAAAACGATGAAAACAACCAGCAGTTCAGCGCAACCGAAAACAAAGTAGAGCAAAAACCAAATGTAGAAGAAGAAGCAAGACCAATTACACTGCAAGAGCATCTTGCCCAAATGGAAAACAAGACTATTGAGTTTCCCACTGTTGAAGTAGCCCCGACTACAATCGCAAAGGTTGACGATTTTAATACTTACGAGCAAGAAAAAAGGGATGTAGTCATAGAGGAGAAGAAATCAGAGTTGGTGGAAACAAATGAGACACAGATGGCGTCCACATTTACAAAAGCCAGTGATGTTTTGAATTCAAGGTCACAACCCATAGTAGTCCAGACCTCAAAACAGAAATCTGCTTCACAACATGTCTCAGCCCTAGTAAAAGAACTGTTGGTGAGGATGACAGAAAAGGAGTCGAACAAAACAACCACGGCGTTTATAACAGGAATTTTAATCGGCGCATTGCTTACCTATTTTCTTGTTTAGAATATTCTTAAACTGCCCACAACACAGGGGGTGTTTCTGAAAGGTGGTTTTATTGTGCGACAGTAATTCTGATTCTTGATTTGAAAATTATGTGCATATTTCTTTTATTCCAGGGATTTGGAACTGCTATACTAAACAGAGAAGCTATTTACTCAATAATTTTATAGTGTATGGCATTTAATGTTGGAGTTGGTTTAGGTGAAGGTGAAGATTCATATATCGTTGGTGTGAATGCTTGTCAACAAGCAGTCACGGAAATGGGCGGACAGCCAAATCTCATTATTCTCTTTTCTTCCGTAAAGTATGACCAAGAGAAGGTGAACGCTGGGGTTCGATCAGTCAGCGGTGATGCGCTTTTGGTTGGTTCATCAACGGCGGGTGAGATAACAATGAACGGACCGTCAAACAAACATTCAGTTGTTGTCATGGCGATTCGTTCTGATGATACTAAGTTTTATGGTGGGCTCGGATTGGGTATTGCCGAAGATCCCTTTGCGGCTGGGAAAGAGGCAGCTGACAATGTCAAAAAACAAACAACTGAAAACCTACGCACATTTATGATGTTTCCCGATGTACTCGTTGGTAACGGGGCAGAGATTGTACGTGGTGTGCTCTCCTCGCTCGGAGAGCACTTTCCCGTTGTTGGTGGAGCTTCGGGAGATGATTTTGAATTCAAGAAGACCTACCAGCATTTAAATGACAAGGTGTATTCCGGATCAGTGGTTGGTCTCGGTTGGGTGGGGAACTTTGCTCTCGGCATTGGGGTCAAACACGGTTGGATTCCCGTTGGCACGTCAAAGAAGGTTACACGATCAGAAGGTTCGGTAGTCCACGAACTGGATGGGAAACCAGCTATATCAATCTATGAGGAGTACTTCGGTGCAGAAGAGGTAGCCGTGCTTAGAACAGAAACCCTTGCTAAACTGGCTATTACCTATCCGCTCGGTATGAAAGTAGAAGGCAGTGACGAAATGCTTATTCGCGACCCGATTACCGTTGACGAGCATGGTTCAATCACCTGTGCGGCCGAGATACCACTTAATTCCGACATTCAACTAATGATTGGTAGTCGTGAGGAAGCAGTGAAAGTGGCGGGAGAGGCGGCACGCAATGCTGTAGAACAACTTGACGGTGCCGTTCCTAAGGCAGTTATTATCTTCAACTGTATTGCCCGCAATAAGCTCTTTGGTGAACATGCGGGCGATGAGATTAGTGAAATCCAAAAGGCAGTTGGTGTATCGACGCCACTCATTGGGTTCTACACTTACGGAGAGCAAGCCCCACTAGGCGGTGAGGTGCGCAACATTGAGAAGTGCAACCCAGCTTTCCACAACGAGACGGTTGTCATCGCTGTTATTGGAGATTCTAAGGCCTAGTTTCTATGAGAAAATCATTACCGATACGATATGTCGTGTATGTGATATTACTTATTACAGTTTTTGTTATCACCATATATTTATCACAGAATTTTCTTCAAGGAATAAACCATGAGAAGACAGCCACGATTGTGTTTAGCGGTCCGTTGGCATTAGAAAGCACCCAAGCCATTCTCAATACCGTTAATTTGGCACTTGCTGAAATAAACCATACTGCTGGTGGCATGAAAATACGACTTGAAGTGCTAGACGATGGCGATGAGACTGGCTCCTGGATACCAGAAAAAGAGGAAGAGAATGCCCGTAAAGCAGTGGCCATAAAGGACGTAGTCGCCTATTTTGGTCCACTTAATAGCGGTGCAACCAAAATTTCCATGCCTATTCTCAATAAAGCTGGTATCGTACAGATGTCACCGGCAACAACCTGGCCTGGTCTTACTAAGATTGGTTTTCAACCAGGAGAGCCTGGGGTATTTTATCCCACCGGGACGAGACACTTTGTTCGGTTATGTACCACTGATGACCTACAAGGGCCAGCGGGTGCCATTTGGGCTAAAGAATTGGGATTTAAATCGGTCTACATTCTTGACGATGGAGAATCCTACGGTAATGGTATTGCTAGACTTTTTGAAGCTGAATCATTAAGAAACGGTATAAAAATCACTGGAACAAAGTCTATTTCAGTGAACACGGACTTCAAGTCTCTGACCCAGACTATCATTGATTCCGGTGCAGAGCTTGTCTATTTTGGTGGGGTCACTCCTAACGGGGCTCCTGAAATGGTACGGGCACTAAAAAATGCCAATGCCACTAACACTGTCTCTTTCATGGGTCCTGACGGCATTAGTGAAGAAGACTTTCTCATCCGGGCTGGAGAAGCGGCAGAAGGGGTGTACGTCACTGCGGTGGGGGTTCAACCATCTGAAATACATACTGACGCGGCAGAGACATATGTTCAAACGTACAAAGCAACGTACGGAAGTGAACCAGATGCCTTCAGTGCTCTTGCTTACGACGGTATTCATCTACTCATAGATGCCTTGCAAAATGTTGGGAGTGCCAACCGTGCGGATATAATTAAACAAGTACGAAACACGCGTGAATATCCTGGCCTCTCTGGGTCATTCAGTTTTGATAAGAGTGGCGACACCACCGTGCACCTTATTAGTGGCTCTCGGGTTCAAGATGGTGCATTCACATTCGTAAAGATACTTTCTCAGTAGTCAACCATTTTCCCAATGAAAATATTAATGAAATTACACAACAAACTTGCCTTTCAACTCGGATTTCCTTTTTTCCTGCTAGTTGTTTTCTTAAACCTGGCAGTGGGGGTCATTTCGTATCGTTCATACATCAAGGATACTGCTCAAGTGCAAAGTATACCAGCTCGGGTTGCCCAAACGGGAAGTGAACGGGTTGAGACGTTCTTCGATCAACTATACCTCGACATTAAATTGGCGGCCAAAAGCATCCGCCTGCCATTGCATGAGGAAACGGGCTTCTTGCTACAAGACATTGTACGCATTAACCCCTCTATTATCGAGCTGGCCGTCTTTGATCAGGATGGAAAAGAACTGTACTTGGCAGAAGAGGTGACCACTCACATTTCCCTTCCTGGAGGAGATGACATTACAAAACAGGATTACTTTATTGAGACAATTGATCATAGGAAAGAGTACATTTCCAATCCACTCACGTCTATATACAACACTCCGTATATCATTTGGTCGGTTCCCGTCATCATAGACGAGTCTACGGTTGTTATGATGCGCGCTGTCGTTGACATTAGCACGCTCTGGGAAACGATTGCACTAGTGTCAGAAAAGGATGTCGATGGGGCACATGTGTATATTACAGATAGCACGGGGACAATACTGGTATCAAATATTGACAATTACGGTGAACAATCTGGCTCGGCCAAGCGTGTACTAGATATAGTTTCGAAAGACCCACCCGTCTTCACTTACACTGGACAGTTCAATGTAGAGGTTGGTGGTAAAGCCGAATTGCTTCCTCCGACCAATTGGACAATTATTGCTGAGATACCTCTTGATACACTTATGGCCGAGACTCGAAGTAACCTTAACATTCTCTACGCGTTGGCGTTTATCTTCTTTTGTTTGACACTATACGAACTCTACGCCCTCCGTAGGTATCTTTTTGAACCTATTTCTGAATTTACTAAAATGATAAAAAAACTTAGTGCTGGAAATTACCAGACTCGGGTTACACTACAAATCGATAACGAACTGACATCTCTCGCTGCTGCCATGAACCAAATGGCAAAGCAGGTGAATGTGCAGACATCAGGCAACATTGAAAAATTGCAACAAACGGTCGTCGACCTCAACCAGAGTGCAAAACTGCTCATTCGGCGTGACCTTGAGCTTACGCGCGCCAATGAAAAACTTAAACAACTCGATGATATGAAGTCTGACTTTGTTTCGCTTGTCACTCATCAATTGCGTACACCGCTCTCTGGAATTCGTTGGTCACTTTCGATGCTTATCAACAATGAAATGGGCGAATTAAATCCTGATCAAAAGCTGTATTTGATGAAAACATACGAAAGCAACAATCGCATGATTTCGCTCATCAATGACATGTTGAATGCCGATCGGGTTGACAGCGGAACGTTGAAATTCAAATTCACGCTGACAGACCTTGCAGATTTGATTGATAATGTGTTGGTAGAACTTTGGTCACATGCCACGAAGAAAAACGTCAAGCTCAAATTCTTTCCGCGAGAAGAAGTACCGAAAGTTCTGATTGACCCAGAGAATATGCGTATCGTATTGCAAAATTTGCTTGATAATGCCATTAAGTATTCGCAGAACGGTACGGAGGTGTGTATTGGAGTCAAACAGATTGACAGTGATGTGGAAATATCAGTTCAAAATTATGGTATTGGTATTCCATCTGAATATCAATCAAAAATATTCACTCGGTTCTTTCGGGCACCGAACGCAGTACACACAGAAACAGACGGGTCTGGACTTGGCTTATATATCGTAGAAAGTATCGTGAAAAAACACCATGGCACCATACGCTTTTCGAGCACAGAGAATGAGTCCACGACATTTTATGTTACACTTCCATTAAATAAATCATTATAAATATATGAATTCAAAAATTGTACTTATAGAGGACGACCAAACTCTTGGAGAGATGCTGAAAAAGAAACTTACTCTCATTGGGTACACGGTGACACATGTTATTGATGGAGCTGAAGGATTAAAAATGATACAGCAGGAAAAACCAGACCTCGTACTGCTTGATATACTGCTCCCCACTATGAACGGATACGAAATTCTCGAGGCAAAACGAGATGACCCTTCGATTAAAGACATCCCCGTTATAATAGTCTCAAACTCGGGCCAGCCCGTAGAGCTTCAGCGTGCGCTTGAGCTCGGTGCTACTGATTACTTTATCAAAGCACAATTCGACCCAGATGAAATTATTTCAAAAGTGACTACCCTTGTACCACCAACTAAAATCACCGCACCGGCATCGCTTGCCAATAAGAAGATTCTTTTGGTTGAAGATGACAAGTTTCTCTCTGATGTATTAACCAGGAAGCTCACGAATGAAGGGTGTAAGGTGCTTCATGCTGTGACTGGAGAATCTTCGCTCGAAATGGCCGAACATGAACAGCCAGACATGATACTTCTTGACTTAGTTCTTCCAGGAATCACCGGATTTGATGTCCTGGAGAAATTACGCGCAAATCCTAATACGAAAAATACCCATGTCATCATCCTCTCAAATTTGAGTCAGTCAGAAGATAAGGATAGAGCAAACACCCTTGGTGTTGATGCCTTTCTCGTCAAAGCCATGAACACCCCGGGAAATATTTTTAATACGATTGTTTCAGTCTTGTCGTCTTCGTAGACGCTCATGGGAGAACAATTTCAGTAATTGACTCATCAGTCAGAACTTTGTCAGTAAGGTAAATACCAAAATCATTTGAAAAAATGAGTTTGTTATTATTTATATGCAAAAAATGTGTCTAACCCAATTTCTCTCATACATCAAAAATGAGACCCCTTGAAATTATCGCTGGGGTCTCGTATTGGCAAAGCTGATAGTTGTTTTGCCCTTTTTCGTCATTGTCGCTTTTTGTCGCTGTAGGCGACGTAGGCCACCAGCAACTGCGGGTGTCCTTCGCTTTTGAGTCTCTCGGCGCGACTGAGCGCCTTCTCCACCGACTCGAAATCCTCAGCGATAGTGTTTTCCGGGTTGCCCATAAGGCGGGCTACAGCCCGGAAAATGCCGGTAGGGACATTTCCATGGATTAACGGTACCATTGTAAGTCTCCTTTCTTTGCTTTGTTTGACAATGCGAGTTCACCTTTGAATCCGAACACTCTAAAATACAAAGCAATGAAACATTTAGAGTAT
>MFMT01000019.1 GCA_001783565.1 Candidatus Kaiserbacteria bacterium RIFOXYD1_FULL_42_15
GTGGTGAGCTTTGCTCACCACGCCGTTTTGATTACTAATTTTCATTTCTATTCCTTCAGTGCTTTTGAAAGTCTGTCTGCCGTTTCGCTCATCTTAATTTTGGTACTGACGATATGCGATGGTTTTTTAAAAAACCCGTCTCCATTGTGGCGCGGTATAACGTGAATATGGGCATGAAAAATTTCTTGCCCAGAGGCCACGCCATTGTTCATCACAATATTAACACCTTCGGCAAATTTTTCATCCATCAATGCCCGTGATACTTTTTTGGCCACCATCATCATTTGGCTCAAGGTTTCATCATCACCATCAAAAATATTAACAATCGGTTTTTTAGGAACAACTAGAGTGTGTCCATAATTGATTGGTTCAATGGTAAAAAAAGCAATCACTTGCTTGTCTTCATAAATAATGTCGGCCGGTATCTCACGCTTGATAATTCTGGTGAAGATTGATGGTTCTGATTCTGTTTTCATGTTGTTATGGTACCATACAGCATATTAAGTATGGAAATACCTTTTACCTACGCCCCCACTATTCCGGCTACAATTCAAAAAAAGTTAGACCGGTACTCAGATGTGCTACAGCAATTATTATGGAGACGGGGGATTGAAGATGTGGTGGCGGCCGAACCATTTTTACATCCTGATTATGAAACTGAGTTACACGACCCACTGCTACTGAATGATATTGAACCCGCCTGTGCTCGGATTCATCAAGCAGTCAAAGACTCTGAAAGAGTAGAAATTTTTAGTGATTATGATTGCGATGGCATTCCTGGGGCAGTTGTCCTGCATGATTTCTTTAAAATGATTAATTTTAATAATTTCCAAAACTATATTCCACACCGCCACTTTGAAGGTTTTGGATTAAGTATCGAGGCAATTGATAAATTGGCGGCCGACGGAGTAAAGTTGGTTATTACTATTGATTGTGGCACCAATGATATTGAAGTGGTTAAGCACGCTACTAAACTTGGTATTGATGTGATTATTACTGATCACCACGAACCAGGCGAGACACTTCCTGTGGCTGTCGCTGTAGTCAATCCAAAACTTGGTGACTACCCATTTCCTCATCTCTGTGGTGCTGGTGTGGTTTACAAATTAGTTCAAGCTCTAATTTCTACTGGCTCCTACGACATCCCAACCGGTCATGAAAAATGGTGGCTTGATATGGTCGGAGTCGCTACCATTGCCGACATGGTGCCACTGGTTGGAGAAAATCGCATCTTTGCCCACTACGGGCTAACAGTCCTGCGAAAGTCACGCCGACCCGGCTTGCAAAAGCTTTTTGCAAAAGCTCGTATCAACCAAAATTATCTAACCGAAGAAGATGTAGGTTTTACTATTGGTCCCCGCATCAACGCCGCCTCGCGCATGGATGCACCCGAGCATGCCTTTTTAATGTTAACTGCTACGGATAATGGTGAGGCCAGCGCACATGTTGACCACCTAGAGAAACTAAATAATGAACGAAAGGGGATGGTGGCAGTAATGACCAAGGAGCTCCATGTGCGGTTAAAAGAACTAGAAAAAATCCCTGATGTGTTGGTTCTAGGCAATCCATTATGGCGGCCGGCCCTGGTTGGTTTGGTGGCCAATAAACTAGCCGAAGAATATAGTCGGCCGGTATTTCTGTGGGGACGTGATGGTAACGATGTAATAAAAGGTTCGTGCCGTTCGGGAGGAGGAGTCAGTGTGGTTCGCTTGATGGAAACTGCTACCGTTGCTTTTCACGAGCATGGTGGACACCATATGTCCGGCGGTTTTTCTGTTAAAGATGATCAGGTCTTCTCTCTAGGAGCTGTTCTTAATGAAGCGTTCGTTACACTCGGGAGCGAGGCCTTGGTACCAACTGCTCATGAGGTGGATTTGTCACTTTCACTCGAGGCGGTTTTTGGTGAAATTCGTAGTGCTCTTACAATACTAGCTCCATTTGGTGCTAGTAACCCGAAACCATTGTTTGCTTTTGAATCGGTGACACCCAGAGAGGTGGCTGTTTTTGGTAAGGGTCATGAGCACCTAAAATTAGTTTTTGATACTACAAAAGGCCCGCTTGAAGCCATTGCCTTTTTCACTACCCCAACTAGTTTCCCACGGGAACCAGCTGCTGGCAAAGCTTGCACCATACTGGCCCACATCGAAGAATCCTTCTTCATGAACCGTCGCCAAACCCGCCTCCGTATTGTTGATATCGTCTAGAAAAACAACCAACAAAAAGTCTTATATCGCGATTAATCGCTGTATAAGACTTTTTGTTTTTATGTGGATATCCCATGTTAACTAATTAATATTCTTTATGTTTTACATAATGTATAATATAGCGATTAATCGCGATATATGACACACGTTTCAAAAAAGGTATTAGGCACAAAAACTGAGAAAAAATTAAGTTTACAATTAGCAAAGTTTTTCTCCAATCAAAGCGAAAAACAAACACAGAACCTATTTACTGATTTGCTAACTTCGTCCGAAAGGATCATGTTGATTAAACGTTTGGCTATTGTCATTATGATTACCGAAGAGCATTCAACGTATAGAATTGCCCAGACGTTAAAAGTTAGTGACTCGACAGTCAGAGACATTAAGATAAAAATTCAGCTCGAGCAGTATGATTATCTAGTTGCTCATTATAAAAATAAGAACTTTAATTCAAAGGAATTTTGGAAAACTGTTGAAGTGTTACTCAGGGCGGGGTTACCAAGTCGCGGTAGTGACCGCTGGCAGTCAGTTAAATTCTAACCTCCAACGTAGCGATTAATCGCTACGTTGGAGGTTATGGTATACTGGCGAAATGAAAACTATTATTTGCTATACCGATGGTGGGGCGCGGGGAAATCCGGGGCCGGCAGCGATTGGGGTTTATATTACTGATGAGAAGGGAGTAATGGTACGTGAGGCGGCACAAACTATCGGAAACAGTACCAACAATTTTGCAGAATATCAGGCAGTTTTGATAGGGCTTCAGACTCTTAAGCAAGAATATGGCAAGGCAACCAAGACGATGCAATTTGAAATCAGGTTGGATAGTGAGTTGGTAAAGAAACAACTAAATGCAGAATATCAAATTAAGGAACCGGGATTAGTACCGCTGTTTATTGAGATTCATAATATGCGGGTGGCTAATTTTCCACATTTAAAATTGACACATATACCGCGGGAGAAAAATAAAGAAGCTGACCGACTGGTGAATGAAGCGCTTGACGGCGCACGATAGGGGCGCTATTGTGTTTTTTGGCCAAATTGCATAAGGCATATTTGGAAAACAGGGGGATGAAAATGGATATTGAATGTCTTGTTTCATTGTTGCGTAAGCAACATCTGAAAATTGAAGCTGAAGTAAAAAAACTTCAGCGGGCACCAGCGCCCGACTATCTTGAGATTCGTATGCTCAAGAAAAAGAAACTATCAATCAAGGATAAGATTCGGCGTCTCCTTTCCCCATACGCGTCCATGCGAGAGTGAACCACGTAGTATCGCTAGCGAAAGTTGACACCCGCCCCGACCAATTAGGTCGGGGCGTCTCTGTTTCTGCTACACTACTCGGTATGAGTAGTGTGTATTTTTATACAGCTATATTGAGTTTTACGAGTGGTATTTTTGCTCGCTCGTTTTTTAATCTGGGATTACCGGTGGTGTTGTGGTTACTGTTGCTGGCTTTTGGGTTTGCGGTGGTACGGCAGAGAGGAGGCAGAGCTTCCTCTCTGCCGTACCTTGTTGCTCTAGGTATTGGGCTGATGTTTTTTGGTTTAGGAATATTGCGGTTGGAAATCAACTCACTGCTGTCATCTCCATCTGTTTTAGAACCACAATTAGGACAAGCGGTTGAACTAACTGGTGTAGTAGTACGAGAACCGGATGTTAGGGAAAAAAGTCAGCACCTAACCTTAAAAGTTGGTGATGATAAAATATTAGTAACTACCGACCGCTATGCCACCGTTTCTTATGGCGATGAGATAGTGGTAAAAGGTAAATTAGAATTACCGACTGCTTTCGCTACCGACCTGGGGCGCACTTTTGACTATCCTGGGTATCTCCGCGCACGCGGAATTTTATATACAATATCTTTTGCCACCTTCTCTATTATTGATCAAAACAAAGCCAGCGGATTTTTGGATTGGCTTTATCAAAACAAGAAAAACTTTACTCAAGTACTTGAAGAAAATATTCCGGAACCACATGTCGGGTTGGGAGAGGGTTTGCTACTCGGTATCAAACAAGCTCTCGGCACAAATCTGGAAGAAGCGTTTAGACGAACTGGCATCATCCATATCGTGGTGCTTTCGGGATACAATGTCATGTTGGTAGTGTTATTTGTGATGTACATCTTGGCAATTTTTTTACCATTACGTATACGGGCAGTCATAGGTGTCTTGGCAATTATTTTATTTGCTTTAATAGTCGGCCTATCGGCCACGGTGGTTCGGGCCAGTATTATGGCGGTGTTGGTTCTCGTTGCTCAATCTACCGGACGACAATATGCGGTTTTGCGCGGATTATTTTTGGCGGGGCTAGTGATGCTTTTACTCAATCCATATTTGTTGGTCTATGATGTTGGTTTTCAGCTATCGTTTATGGCGACGCTGGGATTAATCTTGGTAGCGCCACAGTTTGAAACATTATTAGTCCGAGTACCAACCTTCGCTGGAGTGCGTGGATTTTTGTTGGCCACATTGGCTACTCAGATTGCGGTGACGCCACTGCTTTTATATCAAATGGGGCAGTTTTCGTTGGTGGCAGTGATAGTTAATGTTTTGGTGTTACCGGCAGTATCATTGGCCATGTTGCTGACTTTTATTACTGGGGTATTAGGAAGTGTTTCGGCTACTTTGGCTCTACCATTTGCGTATAGTTCGTATTTAATCCTCTCTTATATAATTAGTGTGGCCACTTGGTTTTCATCGCTGTCATTTGCAATTTTGACAGTTTCAGCTTTTCCATTTTATTTTGTTCCTGTGGCTTATGGTGGTATCGCTTTTGCTTTCTATTGGTTTTATTGGAGACGTTCATCAATAAGTGTTGTTGTATTGCCGGGTGATATTAGCGAGTGGATAATTGTACCGGAGTTCGATGTGGAAAAAGAGGTGGCGGTGGCAAAGACGAACGGCGGGCGGGAGCAAAGCTCCCGCCCGCCAACACCAACTACCGATACTGTTACACCCGATGCTGATATTCCAATATTTTTTCGTTGATGAACGCTTAAACAAGTCTACTTGATACCACTTCCCAGTTTAGGTTTTTGAAAAAGGCTTCAATATATTGACCTTTCTCTGCCGGTAGAAAATCACGCATATATGAGTGTTCCCACATATCTAATCCAAGGATGATGTCGAGGTCGGCCAACTGTCCGATGTGTTGCTCATCTACCCATGTCTGTACTAGCTGGTCGGTGTGCGGATCATGGTAAAGCATTGCCCAACCGACACCGCGAGTCATGGCAATTTCAGTAAACTCCTTTTGCCACTTCTCTACGCTACCAAATTGGAATTCAATTTTATCTTTTAGGGCTCCGGCTGGCATTGTTTTTGCTCCACCTTCAAATTGAGCGAAGTAGTATTCGTGATTTCTCATGCCGCCAAATTCAAAACCCAATCGGCGACGCATTTCGGCAATGGCATAAGCGTTGGTCTCTGGGTCATTGCTGTAGTCAGTAATTTTTTCACGGATTAAATTGACGTGTTTTACATAACCTTGATAAAGACCAAGATGCAGATCAATTGTTTCGCGCGATATTCCTTCCAATTCTGGAATTTCAAAGTTTAATGGTTCGTATTTCATAAAATTGTCTTGGTTACTAAGTGAGTTAATTGTATCATGTATTTTATTATGCCGATTGAACAAAAAAATTTCCTATTTAGAATTATAACCGTGGCGATACTACTTTTCGGTACTTGGGGTTTTTGGTTGATTAAAATTCAATCGGCTTCACCAGTGGTAGAGGATGGGTTACTTATCGTAACTTTTCTCAATATCGGTCAGGGAGACGCCATCTTTATAGAAACTCCAGATGGAGTTCAGATATTGATTGACGGCGGTCCTGACGGCACTGTCTTAAGAGAGTTAAGTCAGGTTATGAATTGGTCTGACCACACCATAGATATGGTTATTGGCACTCACCCCGACAAAGACCATATTGGCGGTTTGGTCGATGTTCTCGGGCGCTACAAAATTGATACCATCCTAACCACGGAAAATACCGGTGAGACTTTAACCGCAGCGTCCTATCATGACGCTCTTTTGGGCGAAGGGGCAAAGGTAATTATGGCACGCGCTGGCCAAGTATTTGCTCTTGGTGCATCCACTACTCTGGCAGTATTTTCGCCAGCCCAGAATCCTTCGCTACTCGATAGTAATACTTCTTCGATTGTAGTGCAGTTGCGATACGGCGATATTGAGTTTATGTTGACTGGTGATGCCCCGCAATCGATTGAGGAATATTTGGTTGGTAAGTTTGGAGGTCAGCTTGAAAGTGAAGTATTAAAACTTGGGCATCATGGTTCTAAAACAGCTTCAGCAGAGGGGTGGTTGAAAACTGTGACTCCTAAATATGCGGTGGTTTCGGCTGGTAAAGATAATCGTTATGGACACCCCAATCCCGATGTGGTCGCCCGGGTGGAGGCACTCAATATCCTGATTGAAAACACCATTGAACAAGGACCAATAACTTTTAAAAGTGACGGTAGTCAAGTATGGCTGGTGGAATAAATCAAAAGTGACCGCAAGCTTTCGCTCGCGGTCACTTTTGATTTGATACTAAGTTCTAAATAAGATTAGCGGTCTTCAGGGTTTGATAGGCACCGTTCTTGGCAATAGTGCGCAGACCTTTGGTAGATACTTTTACGGTGACAGTCTTATCAATTTCAGCCACGTAAATTCGTTTCTTTTGTAAATTGGGGGCTCGGTAGGTTTTGCCGGAAGGGTTAAATTGAGTGGCACGAGTACGATTGCTGTACTTTCCGCCTACTTGAGTTTTCTTTCCGGTGATGTCGCATTTCTTGGCCATATTGGTTTTTTATGCTGGCTATACTAACACGGATGACTTATTTTGCAACCCCGTTAGAAGTTTTATATATCATGTATATTGGCTGGTGTCTGTTTGTTACGTTGACAACAACCTAATCGGATGGATGTTATCATGAAACTTCTAACGTGGTAGATAGTCATGTATAATAGGCGTCTATGGAAACACAAATCGCCCTTATTCTGATACTTATTATTTCAGTTATTCTTCACGAAATGGCCCATGGTTATGCCGCCAATTGGCTTGGTGACCCTACCGCTCGTTTGCAAGGACGATTATCGCCCAATCCTCTGGTACACATTGACCCCTTTATGTCGGTCATTTTGCCAGCCATTTTACTATTATCTGGTTCACCTTTCTTGTTTGGTGCCGCCAAACCAGTACCCTATAATCCCTACAACCTTACCAACCAAAAGTGGGGTGAAGCTATAGTGGCGGTAGCTGGGCCAGCTGCCAACATCGCTTTGGCAATTATTTTCGCTCTTATTATTAGGTTTGCCGATATGTTGCCGATGGTGTCAACGGCTTTTCTAACTCTGTCTTTGCAAGTAGTGATTTTGAATTTATTTTTAGCTTTTTTCAATCTAGTACCAATTCCACCATTGGATGGATCAAAAATACTCCCGAATTTTCTACCGTTTAGTTTGCGACTTAAATATGAAAGGTTCCGTCAAATATTGGAGCAAAACATTGCCTTAGCTTTCGGAGTAATAATCATTTCTTTTATGCTGGTACTCGGCGCCCCTCTGGCACTCTTGACTAAGACGGTCGCCGTCTTCTTGGTTGGTGGGTAAATCCCTTACAGGTTTTTCTTGCAAAAAATGCCAAGTATAGTATTGTAGGCAAGCTTTATGGCAACAATAAATCAATTAACAAAGAACAAACGACGTGACACAGCCACCAAGCGCAAGACTGGTGCGTTGTACATGGGCTTTAACTCTATTGAGAATAAGCCCAACTACTATAACTCTCCCTTCAAGCGTGGTGTCTGTACGCGCGTAACTACCAAAACCCCACGCAAGCCGAACTCAGCGATTCGAAAGATTGCCCGGGTCCGTCTTTCCAACGGCATGGAAATTACCGCTTATATCCCTGGTATCAAACACACCCTCCAAGAGCACTCAGTGGTTTTGGTTCGTGGTGGTCGTGTAAAAGACATCGGTGTTAACTACACTATCGTTCGCGGTAAATACGATGCGACTGGTGTGGCGGAACGACGAATGGGACGAAGTCGTTACGGAACAAAGCGTCCGAAGGCCAAGTAAAATTTGCCTTCAAACCTAAGACATAATGTATCTTAGGTAAAGAAGAAAGAAGAAATAATAATGAAGAGGACAAAGAAAAATTAAAAAATTTTTAATTTAAACTTCAATTTTTCATTTTTAGATTTTCTTTTTTCATTATTAAAATAGTTTATATTCGCTACAGATACTAGACGCGATTCAACCGCAAGGTTCGGAATCAAACTATGCGAAGAATGAAAAGAGGCAACTGCCATACTTCTCATTCTTAATTACTTTCAAGCGAGCGAGTGAAATGAAAATTCATTTTCATTTCCGAGCGAGTGAAGAAAGAAAGCTCTGCTTACCAATATTAAGAAATTAACATGCGCCGACCAATTAAAAAAAGACCAGTCGTCAAACCAGACATCCAATTCGGATCTGTTGATGTTGAACGACTAATTAACTACATCATGCTCCGTGGTCAAAAAGAGACCGCCCGCAAGATTGTTTACGCTGCCTTTGCCGAAATCAAAGAGCGAAAAGATGGTGGTGACCCACAAGAAATATTTGCGACCGCTGTCAGAAATGCTGGACCACTAATGGAAGTGCGTTCTAGGCGGGTTGGTGGTGCCAACTACCAAGTGCCGCGTGAAGTTCGTCCAGAAAGACGTCTTGCGCTAGCTCTTCGTTGGATTATTACTGGTGCTCGCAAGACCAAGGGTGTCCCAATGCATAAGGCATTAGCTCAAGAGCTTATCTTAGCAGCCAAGGAAGAAGGAAATGCGGTGAAGAAGAAGGAGGATACGCATAAGATGGCTGAGGCCAATCGTGCCTTTGCCCACTTCGCCTGGTAGATTCCATTTTGAACGAACTACAGCGTTGAGTACGCAAAAAAGCCACTCCCTGGACTATTCGTCCCAGTCGCGGCTTTTTTGCTACTCATCTCGTATTTCATTTCAAAATGAAACTACCAGTAACCGATATTTTCGTCACGATACTGCGTTAAAAGCCGGAAAAATTTGTGCATAGAAAAATTTTCCGTACAATAATGATAATTTATGAACAATGTAATAAATATGCGTCTACACCCCGAACCCTTTGCGCGAATTAAAAGTGGGGAAAAGAAAGTTGAGTGCAGACTTTATGATGAAAAACGTCGGAAATTGAAAGTGGGTGACTGTATCAAGTTTTTATTACGCCCTGACTTTACTGAAGTGTTTGAGAAAAAAGTTATTGCCTTATATACATTTCCAACTTTCGAAGCCATGTATGAGAAATTTCCTGAAGAACATATCAATAATGTATATCAATACTACACTCCGGCAGAAGAACAAAAGTATGGAGTGGTCGCTATTGAATTAGAATAAAAACAAAAAGACCGACAATAATAGTGCCCGTTTCTCTTTTAACTCATTATTCCGGAAGGGGTTCCCTGTTATCACTTTTTTGTTGACACAACATACCAAAATGTATATTATAGTATATATGGTCACACCAAATACAGCGACAATTTTGAATATTAAAACTGACAAAAAGCTGAAGGCCGAGGCCAAGAAGGTGGCTGATGATATGGGTTTAACTTTGACCGCGGTAGTTAATTCTATGTTGCAACAGTTTATCAGGGAGAAGGAGATTACGTTTTCAGCTAAAGTCTATGAGCCGTCGCCATATTTAGTGCGAGCTCTTAAGGCGGCCGATAAAGAATTTAAAGCCGGTAAGGTAAAAAAGTTTTCTTCGGTTGATGACCTCATGACCGATTTACTGGAAAAGTAATATGGAAGTTGCCTATAGTAAAGATTTCAAAAAACGGTTTGCCAAGTTGCCAGCAAAAGTACAGCAACAGTTTGCTGAACGATTAAGTCTTTATTTGGATAATCCGCAACATGCGTTATTGCATGTTCATAGTTTGAATGGTTCGTGGGAGGGTTACCAAAGTTTTAATGTCAATGCCGATTTGAGAGTAATTTTTACTATCCGTGATAATGGAGGAACTCTTTATCTGGATATGATTGGTACTCATTCGCAATTATATTAGTTTTCTATAAAAACGTTCTTTAGTAAAATATCACCATGAGGTTTGAAGTTATTTTTAGTGGAAGAAAAATGCTGGAAATACCTGGTGGAATTTTGGATAATCAAGATGAGATGAAGCATATTTTTGCTTTATTTTGTTATGATATAGGTATATGAATAATAAAATTATATATATTTTAATTGCAGTGGCTCTGGGAGTGTGGTTGGTTGGCTTTGTGTTGAATTGGCAACAACCTAATCCGATTGATAATGGTAATGGCAATGTGGCCTGTACCGCTGACGCTATGCTCTGCCAAGACGGTAGTTATGTCGGCCGTTCTGGTCCAGACTGTGAGTTTATTTGTCCACCGGCACCAATAGTATCAAGTACTACAGAAGCAGAAATAATCATCCATGCTGATTTGATAACTCTAACCACCCCTACTCCCAACTCGGTAGTGACTAACCCACTACTAATTTCCGGATCGGCTCGTGGTAGTTGGTACTTTGAAGCCAGTTTTCCCGTGGTGCTAACTGATTGGGATGGTAAGATAATTGCTGAAGGACATGCCGAAGCACAAAGCGACTGGATGACGACAGACTTTGTACCCTTCATCGCCACCCTAGAGTTTTCCTCTCCCTATCCTGAAGGTGGACAAGAGTTCATGAAAAAAGGTTATCTTATTTTAAGAAAAGATAATCCATCTGGTTTACCCGAAAACGATGATGCCTTGGAAATTCCTATAAGATTTGCACCATAAACCACCCAGACAGATTGTTTGTTTGTTATAATAATAGTGATTAACACCACCCGAAATTAGTAAAACACCAGCATGTAATTTTTAACAAACTACAATTTATTAGATTAATCAATTTTTGAGTATGGCTAAAGGAGAAATGCGTCACAAGAAGGAGGCAAAAAAACCGAAGAAGGACAAAGCACCAAAGACAGTTTAGTTATTGAACACATAACAGCCGTGCCCCGAATGGGACGTGGCTGTTATTTGTTTTACCTCAATTGTGAAAACTTTAACCACGCAGATTCGGCTTGATTATTCAGGTATTTTGAAATTTGGCAATATTAAATATATACACTCCATTGGTTTTTAAAGTATTGTCATTATCTTAATAAAAATAGAAATCTAATGTAGCGATTAATCGCTACATTAGATTATAATTAAATCTTTTTTTTACACACAGACCTTTTAGATCATTACCAGACAACTGCATCTAATACCATCTCCAATTAACCATTGGACATAAACGCCTTTCAAAATTTTGAGCGAAAAGCAAGCTGGAGTCCGAAGCATATTGGTATATGTTGAGGGCGAAGCGCGGTTTTGTAGCCAAAATTTGGGATTGCGTGTCCAATGGTTAATTGGAGATGGTATAAGGTACTTATCCACAGCTCAGCTATATTTTCTAATAGTTTAAAGTATAATTGGAATTAATGGAGGGCATGGTTCTTTTGGGCCATGCCTTTTCTGTTGTTGTCATAAAAATAAATTATTAAAATTTAAGTTCATCATATAAAAATATGTCCACATATAATATAAATAAATATAAAAAAATATTGATTAGTGCCAGTGCCTTTGTCTTTATCTTTGGTTTTTTCTTTTACACGGAAGGAGTGGCGTCTGCTAGTGCCAACAATAGCGAACTGTGGGTAGAAGCAACGGTAGAAGCAAAAGGATCAATAAACGTTTATGCCACTCCTGATTCTCGTAGTTACAGCAAGGGGTCACAAACTGATGGTAGTAGGGGCGTTATTATAGAAGGACCAAGCAACAATTTGCAAACTGGCGCTCCTGGTATGTTTAAGGTTGACTTTGAAAGTGGTTTTGATGGGTGGACGCATGATACGGGACTGTTTCTAATACCACCTACCTGTGACTCCTTCACCGTCTATCCAGCTACTCTGCCTGCAAATGGCGGAACAGTCACTTTGAATTGGAACACCACCAACGCCACCTTTGTCGGTATTTCTCCTACTGTGGGAGAAGTCCTCGCTGACGATTCAGTTAATGTGAATGTCACCAGTGATACTACCTACACCCTAGAAGCTGCCAATAGCAGTGGCTCTAGTTATTGTTCGGTCAGTATTGATATGACAACTAACTCTAGTGACGAACCAAGTGCAACTAGTACCGATCGTCAAACGATGATTAATTATCTAACAGAACAACTTAACTATCTTAAAACGATGTTGCTGGCAGAATATAGTGGTCACGGTGATGTACTGAATGTGGGAACAGAGGTTGCAACGACTGATTATTTAAGAATTAGATCCGTCCCTTCTATTACTGGGCAATTTTTAGGAATTCAAAGACCTGATAGTAAAGGCGTTATTGTCGAGGGACCGGTCACGGCTGATGGCTACCAATGGTTTAAGGTTGATTATGAAAGCGGTACTGATGGTTGGAATGTAGCTAGTTGGTTGCGATTATGGGAAAATGCCTCTACTAATCCTTATACAGCCACATATACTAAATACAGCCAAGATGATGTTTCTTCCGTCACTAAAACAGTAATTGGAAATACGTCATTGGGCAAAGAAGTAACAACATACACCATTACCCTTAAAAACGGTAAACTCTATCAAGTGGTTATTCCGTTAAGGATGCAACCTTCTGTCGTGGTAGCTACATTCCGCGCCACCGGCTACACTGGAGACGTGAATAAATTGAGAGCAATGGCAGAAACTGTTCCTCCAATTACAACATTACTTCCTACCTGTGACTCCTTCACCGTCTATCCAGCTACTCTGCCTGCAAATGGCGGAACAGTCACTTTGAATTGGAACACCACCAACGCCA
>MFMT01000020.1 GCA_001783565.1 Candidatus Kaiserbacteria bacterium RIFOXYD1_FULL_42_15
GAAAGATTCTCGGGTATGTGTCTGCAGATGAAGTGACAGGTGGTATGATTAAAGGGAGAGTGTCCTAATTGAGGGGTGAATTTGGTGGAAAAGAACTTGACGTATTATAGCACATATTATGTTAAAAATCAATCTCAACCTCATCATTTAGATTCGGGACAATGGCTGGCGCACCAAGATAATCGCGCAGGCGTTGGGTAAGAAATAACGAAGAGCGTTCCTCCCCCATGGTCACAAATATTTGTTTGGCTTTGTTGCAGCCCTCCGATACCAAATGAATGAGCTGGTCTCGATCAGCATGTCCGGAGTATCCTTGAATTTGAGCAATTTCAGCCCGCAACCTAATCAGTTGTCCATCAATTGTTACTTTCTTGGCGCCGTCTTGTAGTAATCGTCCCAAACTACCGGCTGCCTGATACCCCACGAGAAGTACCGTAGCGTTTGCATCACCGAGGTAAGTTTGTTCATGATAACGAATTCTACCACCATGACTCATACCCGAGCCGGCAATGATAATCTTGGCTCCCTTGACTGACTCAATTTCATGAGATTCTTTCATAGTACGGGTAAACGATAAACCAGAAAAATCGAAAATATCATCCCCATCAGAAATCTGTTTCTGAATAACCGGACTGAGGTAATGTGTAAATTGGCGATAAATATCAGTGACTGCAATCGCCAATGGTGAATCTAAGAATACTGGAATGGTTAGAAGTGTTCCCGATTCAATTAGGTTATTAATTTCAAACAACATACCCTGCGTACGTTCGAGCGAAAAAGCTGGGATGATCAACGTACCATTTTTCTTCTGAGTTTGCTCTATGTAGTGAGCTAGCAGAGCTGTTCTTTCGGCCACTTGCTCATGCAGGCGGTCACCATAGACACTCTCCATCACCAAATAGTCGTAGTCTTTAGGAATTTCTGGTGCCGATAAAAGTGGTTGCGGAACATTTCCAATATCGCCGGTAAAAACTATTGTTCGTTCACCACGAGTCAGATGCACCATTCCCGAACCAAGAATATGTCCAGCATCACTATAATAAAAAGAAACGTCATCAGAGAAAGTAACTGTCTCGTGGTAGTCGACAGCTTTCCAGAGCTCGAGGGCAGCATCAACATCAGTCGCGTCATAGAGCATTTCATTACCATAGCGTTCGTGTTCGTAGGCCATGACCTTGAGAGCATCACGAAGCATAACATTGGCCAGAGCCATGGTCGGTGCGGTTGAATAGATAACTCCAGCAAAACCGTCCTTGACCAACTTGGCAATACGTCCGATGTGGTCTGCGTGAGCATGGGTAACCATGAGCACATCAATATTGGTTGGGTCATAGACAAAAGGGACGGCGTTGATCTCGGGCGCAAATTTTTCGCCCTGTACTAATCCGCAGTCAACCAGAATCGCCAACTTGCCGGTATCAAGCAAAAAATTTGCGCCCGTCACACTCCCGACTCCACCATAAAAACCAAGTGTACTTTTCATAAAAATTAAATTACCATATTGATGCTGACAAATTGTCTCTGTAGTATAATACCATCTCCAATTAACCATTGGACACGCAATCCCAAATTTTGGCTACAAAACCGCGCTTCGCCCTCAACATATACCAATATGCTTCGGACTCCAGCTTGCTTTTCGCTCAAAATTTTGAAAGGCGTTTATGTCCAAGCGTTAATTGGGGATGGTATAACAAATCAAAATGTGAAAAATGAAAAAGCGCCTCAAGCGAGACGCACTTTCAAGGGAACCACCCACGTATGCCCCAGAGAAACTCTAGGTGGGTACCCTTTCTGATTCGTGTCTGAAATTCCCCTCTCAACTGGATTCTCATGATGAATTAAGACTACAGGCAACCCTTCGTGATAATTTAATCGGAACATACGTATTGTGGTTCCTGATATATTATAGCAAATAAAGAAGCCGGCGCCAAAGGCAGTCAGCTTCTTTATTTGCTATCTATGAAAAAATTTTATTTACTCAGGGGTACCGTCTAGATTTACATCGTACATAATTCGCTCTTGAGCGGTCGTATATTTCATAATTTCTTCCTCCTTAAACCAAATAGCAATTTCCCGATTTGCTTCTTCTGGTGATTCTGAACAATGAATTAAATTTCGCACGGAACGATTTTCATAAGACGAATGACTATACGAATCAACGGTGTAGTCACCCCGGATAGTTCCCACATCAGAGGTCTTCGGTTCGGTAGTACCTACCAGTTTGGTGACTACTGCTACAGATTCATTACCCTCAAGAACCATTGCCACCACTGGCGCCGCTGTCATGTAGGTAACAATAGTGCGAATGATATCCTTACCATACTCAATTGGCTCTTTTTCAACTGGACGTCCTTGTGATTTTAAATCCTCGACAATTCGTGCCCCCTTTTTCAAGAACCATTCGTCGTCTTTGTTATAGTGTTTAAGGAGATTTGCTTCCTCAGGAACAAACATCTTCATCGCTGTGCACTTGAGTCCAGTTCGTTCAAAACGTTTAATTACCTCACCCATCAAAGACCGCTGGACGGTATCGGGCTTTAGAATTACAAAAGTTCGCTCTTGGTGTGGGTATTTTGCCATATAATTATATAAAAATTATGCCCGCAGTATACCTTGCCCTAATTACTAGGGCAAGGTATACCCTGCCTTAATTACCAGGACCAGATATACCGTATTTTTAATAAAAAGAGTGCTACTTTGTCAATACCTCCGCTCCCTTTTCGGTAATCGCCACGGTGTGCTCAAAATGGGCGGAATTGGAGCCGTCTTTGGTGTAGACGCTGTAACCATCGCCAGCATCGTCAAAATAGACGTCAGGCCCACCGACATTCACTATCGGTTCAATGGCGTAGACATGGCCGACCTCAATCAAGGGGCCAGTACCGGGTTTGCCAGTGTTTGGTATTAGTGGCTCTTCGTGAATATTGTATCCGACACCATGACCACAGAGCACCTTAACTAATGAAAAACCGCGAGCTTCGACAAAGGTCTGAATGGCGTGACTGATATCGCCAATGTGATTGCCTGGTTTGGCAGCTTTGATTCCCACTGCTAAGGCCTCTTGAGTAGCGACTAGTAATTTGCGAGAGGTGTCACTAATCTCCCCCACGCCAACGGTCAGACCGGAGTCGACCACCATGCCTTTGTGGGCAATGGACATATCAATATTAACCACATCACCTTCTTTAAAAACTACCTCTTCGCTGGGGATACCATGCTGAACACAATGATTGGTCGAAACACAGATTGCTGCTGGATAAGGTCGTGGTGCGAAGTCCGGGTGGTAGCCGAGCAGGATTGGCTCAACATCATATTCTTCGACTAATTCCATCGCCCGATCATCAATATCAAGAGTGGTATTGCCAACAATCGCTACCTTAGTCAACTCTTTCAGTATCTTTGCCAAAATAGCCCCAGCTTCTTTGAGGACAATAATTTCTTCTGGTGTTTTTTTGGAAATCATTATGAATTGAGTCCTAGAGCATTAAGAATTTGATTGTGCACACCATCGATTGAATCGGTGCCATCAATATCAAAAACACTTGTGTCTGGGCGCTTTCTATAATATTCAATTACCGGGAGAGTTTCGTTGCGATACCAGTCTAACCGCGCCTCAATCGACTCGGCAGTGTCGTCCTTACGGGCGCGTCCCTCCATTCGTTTGCGAACTATCTCTTCTGGTGTGTCCAGATTGATAACAATGATGTTTGTTCTCTTATAAAAAGACAGAGCACTTTCTAGCACTACCGCTTCAGCTACAATCCTAGGAAATCCGTCAATAAGCGTATGGCAATCAGTATTAATGCGTTCACGCATTGCATCTCCCCACAACACTACCGAAAGAAAAAGTGGTTGCAATACTCCACTATCAAGGGTTTCGGACACCTTGTCTTCAGTATACCCCTCACCTCGTGCTGCCAGCGCGCGAAAGCGACGACCAGTTTGGATATCGACTGTCTGACGAGTTGGGTCTTTTTCATTCAAGACAGCATCGAGTTTATTTATCTGTGTTCCCTTGCCTGAACCTTGTGGCCCGATAAAAATAATTGTGAATGGTTGCATACCAAACTAGTTTACAAGGATTAGATAAAAATACAAGAAAATGTTAATCTGGCAACATTATGGAAAAAAAGCATATTATTACTCTAGGCGGACTCCCCGGTAGTGGAAAATCTACCGTTCGTAAGATATTAACTGAAAAACTTGGGTATAAATCTTTTTATACAGGCGGTTATGCGCGAGAACTTGCCGAAGAACGCGGAATAACACTTGAAGAATTTAATGAAAAAGTTGCTTCGGATAGAAGTCTTGATGAATTGATTGATGCTGAACAAAAACATATCTCCGAAGAAGAGGACAAATATGTAGTTGATGCGCATATTGGTTTTCATTTCATTCCTAACTCCTTCAAAGTATTTCTTACCGTCCCTATAGAGGTATCCGCCGAGCGCATCTTTAAGGACAGTGGCTCCAGCATTCGACAACGTAGTGGGGATGTCATGAGTAGTTATGAGGAAGCTCTCACCAAGACTAAAAGAAGAGTTGAAAACCACCAACGACGATATAAAAAACACTATAACATCGACGTGTATAATCCTTCACAATTTGATTTAGTTATTGATACGAGTAAATACACTCCTGATCAAGTTACTGAGCAAATACTCTCTAGGTACAACCAGTGGTGTGAGGCATAATATATCTATGGAACGGAAACATATAATTACTATTTCGGGTAAGCCGGGTAGTGGTAAATCAACTACGGCTGACAAAGTGGCGGAACTTCTTGGTTATACTCGTCACTCGTCCGGTGATATAGTAAGACAGGTACTAGCCAAACATAAAATGACTTTGGCTGAGTACAATGACAGAGCTGAACACGACCACTCACTCGATAGCGCCGTCGACGGCAAACTACGGGAGCTACGTAACAAACAAGACGTTGTGGTTGATTCACGTCTGGGATTTTATTGGATTCCTGAATCTTTCAAAGTCTATCTTGACCTCGACATGGCAGTTGCCACGGCCAGAATTATTAAGGATGCGGTTAATAATACTTCTCGCAGTAATACCGGCGAGGGTAATTCCTCTTTGGCAGACGTAACGACTCAGGTACGTAAACGTATGGAAAATGAGCAGGGGAGGTTTCGAGCTATGTATCACGTTGATCCATACAATCTTAGTCACTTTGACTTGGTTATCGACACTTCGAACCAAACCCCACAAACAGTCGCCTTAAAGGTGTTTGAAGTCTACCGCCTCTGGCTCACAGCGGAAATCTGGAAGCAGGAACGAAGCGCTATCCAAAAATAATATTCATTCATAATGAATATTAAAAGATGGAAAAGGGTTAAATGGTTGAATGGTTGCGTCTTTGAGAAGAAATGGAGTGGCAACGGAGTGACGTGGTCTGCCTGCCATGCCTGCGCATGCAGGGCAGGCATGGCATGCAGGGCAGTCAAGCAATCCATAAGGACGTGACGGTGTGGGTTGCTTCGCCCAGACTCGCAAAGACAAAAACGAGGCGTCGTTGCGACTCGTCCCGTTAAAATTTAATTTTAGCGTAACGACGCAGACAGGATTAGTTATTTACTTTAGCCCAAATTAATCCAAAATCAGAGGGTATGCAAGGCGGGCAAAGAAAATGAGCCGAGCGGTACTCCCTGTACCGTGACGGCTCATTTTCTGCAGACCAACGCAGTAGACTGCTGATTTTGGATTAATTTTGGCGCATGGAGACTTGGGCATCTAGCCTTCGAATCAAATCAAGTACCACTGATACCACAATTAGAATTGCTGTACCACCAATAGCTAGCGCAGCCACTCCAGTCAACAATTGCATACCAATCGGTAATACCGCTACCACAGCGAGGAAGAGTGCCCCGACCAATGTTAGCCGAGTAATTAAATGTGCCAAATACTCAGCGGTATGTCCACCTGGTCTAATTCCCGGAATAAAAGCCCCGTTACGTTGCAGGTTTTTCGAAATAGCGTCGGGGTCAAATGTTACCGCAGTATAGAAGAAGGTAAAGAGAAATACCAATATAAAATAGGCAATTCCATACCAAAGATAATTGTTCATAAACCCATTAACGGCTGAAGTTGCTCCAGCAACCCAAGGGAGACTAAAAGCCGAGAGAATGTTGAGCACCATTTGGGGGAACAACATGATTGAAAGCGCAAAGATAATCGGAATCACACCAGCCTGATTAAGACGTAAAGGTAAGTATGACGAGCTACTACCATAAGTAGATACACCGCGACTTTGTTTGGCATAAGTAATCGGTACTGGACGCTCCGCCTCAGTCATTATAACCACCGCATAAATAGTAGCCAGTGCCAAGAAGGCAAAACCAATATAGAGTGGTAATTGGGAGGTATCAAAGGTAAAGAATAGTTGACTGATTGTTGTGGGTAGACCAGCCACAATTCCAGAAAAGATAATGATAGAAACACCATTACCAATTCCATATTCAGTGACCAATTCTCCAATCCACATCAACAAGGTTGATCCAGCCACCACCAATATTACATTGACCACAAAACCAAACGGTGACAGTCCAGAAATAACTCCCTGACTCTGCAAGAGAGTAAGGAAACCAAAACCTTGCAAGACAGAAAGGGGCAGAGACAACATTCGACTGTATTGGGTAAACTTAGCACGACCCGCTTCCCCTTCTTCGGAATAAAGACTTTTCATCTGTGGTGACATCACTGTCAAAAGTTGCATGATGATTGAAGCCGTAATAAACGGTCCAACCCCCAGCATCACAATCGACAAGTTTGCTAAACCCCCACCAGAGAAAATATTTAATAAACCAAGAAATTGATTGTTAGAAAAGAATTGTTGCAAAACTGCTTTGTCAACACCAGGAATTGGGACTGCTGCCAATAGTCTAAACAAAACTAAGGCAGTAAGCACAAACAAAACGCGATTACGGATATTTTTATCCGTGAAGATAACTTTGAGTTTTCGAAGAAAAGTTTGCATATTAAGTATTGTACGTTATTTAGCTACACTTCCGCCAGCTTTTTCAATTTTGGCCTGGGCAGTTTTTGATACGGTACAACCCTCAACTTTCACTTTCTTGGTTAAATCTCCAGTTCCCAAAATCTTTACTACAGGAACACGTTTACGAATGGCAGTGATAATACCCATCGCCACCAGTGTCTTTGGTGAAACAGTTGCTCCAGCTTCGAAGTGAGCTTCAATAACCGACACATTGACTGGCACAGCTACCACTCGCTCTTCGTTTACTGTCCGGGCACGGTTCTTACCGTGACCACGGAGCTTTGGTAGCTTCTTGATAATATCTCGCATTTCTGGACGCATACTGTTACCGGTACGAGCAGTTTGTCCTTTTCCGCCTCGTCCTGAGGTCTTGCCTCGCTTTCCACCCCGACCAATCCGTTTGGCGGTTTTTGCTTTGGTGGCTGGTACTAATTCATGTAATTGCATACCTTATCCTTGTTTTAGTTGCTTGAGCGCTTCGACGGCAGCGCGAGCATTGTTAAGTTTATTCTTACTGCGAGAGAAAATCTTGGCAGTCACGTCTTTAACACCGGCTAATTCTAGTACAGTGCGAACTGATGAACCAGCCACCAATCCTCGTCCTGGCGCTGGCATAATCATTACTTCACTTGATGCATATTTAACATGTACATCGTGTGGAATGTGACTATCTTTGTTCATTAGTACAATCAACATGTGCTTCTTGGCATCACGGACCGCTTTTTCAATGGCGAGTTGTGTGTCACCGGCCTTACCGATTCCCACTCCCACTTTACCATGCTTATCTCCTATTACCATCGCCACTGAGAAACTGAAACGGCGACCACCAGCCATCACACGAGTTACCCGCCTGATACTGATTATTTTTTGGTCAAATTCAGATTTTGCTCGTTCTGGTCGGCCGCCCCGTCTTGGTCTGCGGGCGTTATTACCACGTCTATCTCCTCCTTCTCCTAAGGCACCACTACGGCGTCCCTTAAATGGTGTTCGGGCTTCAGTGGCTGGTACAGTCGCTTCAGCGGTTGAAGTAGCGACTTCCGGTACTGATTCAGCAGGTGCATCGGTTGCAGGTACGGTTGGTACTGCAGTGTCTGACATGGTGTCAGTTGTAGCTTCCTGTTGTGTCATAAAATATGAAACTTAATTTATTAATCTTTAGAACAATAGTCCGGCTGTTCGGGCACTATCAGCTAGTGCGGCCACGATACCTTGGTAGCGAAAACCGCCACGGTCAAAGACCACGTTGGTAACGCCGGCTGCTTTAGCTTTCTTGGCAATATCTGTCCCGACAGCTACCGCACCTTCTCCAGTTGTACCCTTATGGGTACGCGAATCAGCAGCGGCCAAGGTTACGCCTCGTTCATCATCAATCAGTTGAACGTAAACAAAATTATTGCTCTTGAATACAGCCAGGCGTGGGCGTTCTGCTGTACCCGAAATCTTGGCTCGAACACGAGCATGACGTAGGGCGCGCTTGGTGTTTTTGTACTGTGTTTTATCCATAGTTCAAATATCTTAAACGGCCTTCTTACCCTGCTTGCGAATAATATACTCTCCTTGATAACGAATTCCCTTACCTTTATATGGTTCTGGCTTTCGCACCTTGCGCACATTGGCAGCAAATTGCCCAAGGAGGTCTTTGTCGTGACCAGTTAAAGTCACCACTGATTTTTCCACCACAACTGTTACTCCGGCTGGAATTTCTAATGATACCGGGTGTGAATAACCAACACTAAGGACTAGAAGGTTCCCCTTTACCTCAGCTCGATAACCCACTCCTTCTATCTCAAGCACTTTCGTAAATCCCTTAGTCACACCAGCAATCATATTACGAATATGAGCAGCATATGTACCCCAAAGAGCTGGTGCATTATCGGTCTTCTGTGGTGTCAAAGTGACGTGACAACCTTCTACGGCAACAGCAATATCTTTTTTGATTTCTCGTGTGAGAGTGCCTTTCGGACCCTTCACCGTCAGTAGGTTTTCAACAAACGTCACTTCGACGCCGGCTGGAATAGCTACTGGAATTTTTCCTAATCTACTCATATGCTTACCAAATGATGAAGAGCTGTTCCCCTCCCATATTCTGCGCTCGTGCCTCATCATTCGTCAGAATGCCGGCTGGCGTAGAAATGATTAGATGCCCTTTACCAAACTTTACAGGGTAAATGTCTGCGACCTTGGTGTACAAACGACGACCTGGTTTTGAAACGCGCTTCACACCACTGATACGGTGTGCTCCATCTTTGTATTTAAGAGTTATTTCAAGAGTCTTGGTCTGTACCGTCTTTCCTTTTGCTTCGGCAGATTCGAGGTATCCGGCAGCCACTAGCTTAGAAGCCACTGCATGTCGAAGTTTTGAGTAAGGAACTGAAACAGTTTTCTTACCTACCGCTCCGGCATTCTTTAATCGGATAATGAAATCGCCAATTGTATCTCCTACCATGATGATTTCGTTATACCTGGTATATGTCCTTCATGGGCCGCTTCGCGGAAGCAAATACGACACATATCGAAGTCACGCATGTACCCGTGCTTGCGCCCACAGCGCTCACAACGACGAACTACGCGACTCGCAAACTTCGGTACGCGTTTTGAGCGTATGATGACTGATTTTCGTGCCACTTAATTTATTTGTTAGTTGTGAAGTAGTATCACGTAGAATTCGTGACTTACTCCCTAATAATCGCTCTGACATAAGGTCAAAGCAGCTGAGAGAGGTATATTTGAAATAAACCTAATCCCTGCTTCATGCGCTACAATACCAGAAAATAAGGAAAACACAAGGGTTTTAGTAATTTGGATATTAATTCAATAAATACTCATATCGTTGCTTAAACCTTGAACATAATAATAATAATAATAATTGTTGTTTATAAATCAATTTGTTCAATCCACTTCTCGTAACTGTTAAGTGCACTGAAGTTTATTTCAAAGTTATTTTTATTAATTTTATCGATACGAACAGAGTCAATACCAATTTCTTCTAATTTTTTATATGTTAAAATTACTCCTTCTGGTAGCTGTAAAACTTTTCGCAAAATCCATTCGCCTAAATCTTTATTGGGATCAGACATTAAAGCTTTTCCGCCCTGCTGACAAATCTTGGCTTTCATGACCGTGCCATCGGGAAACTTCAAACTAAAAATTGTATCACGACTTGGAAAAAAGTTAGGTTTAATTTTATGTACGAGTGCTGGCACGGGTATGTAAGTTTCATTTAAGTGTCTTTTTCTACCCATAGCATTCCATTGATTTAATCCACTATGGGAGAAAACTTCCTGGTTCCTACCATAGAGTGGTAAAAATACCGTATTTTTGTAAATCTTTTGTGGTTTGTTAAGTTTGGCTTTTTTAACAAGTTTCTGAATCTCCTCTAGCGGATCTTTAAAGATATTAACCGTAAATTCATAACTGATGTCTTTGACATTAAATTTCTTTAGTAAGGTACTTTTTGATAGAGAAAAAGAATATTGGTTTTTACCATCAGAAAAATGGATGGAGCTTTTAGTTTCTTTAGTTATTTTTATTTTTTTGAGATTTACATAATCCATTTTCTCCTCATAAAGAACAAATTTACCTTCTTTTCTTACAACACAATGATAAATTGATGATAGGAGACCATGACTACGTTCAGCAAAACCAACTCTTTCATTACGCAATTCAGAAATTTTCTTAACTTTTTCTAACGACTGTAATTTATCATATAAGTGACGGTCAGCATTAAACTCAGCCACCTTTTGAAAAGATTTGGCATTACCCAATAAAAAAGTTTTCAAACCAATTCCTAATTCACCCTTCTTAGCATCAATTGCCACATCACTTCGAGATAAATCGTCAGCTTCGAACGCCTTACAAAAAACCTTTTCAGCCAATCGATAATACAGATATGGAACTGTTGAGTCAGAAAATAAGTTGGACAACGAGCCAACTGTTTTTAAATAATCTTCATAATTACCCCTTTGCAATTCAGACTGATTTTGATAAAACATAGCTAAATAATAGCTTGTTTCATATTATTAGCAATTCTAGTAATCACCGGTACACTAACAGAATTGCCAAATTGTTTATATAAAGCAGAATCCGCAAGATTAGGTAACTTATAATCATCAGGAAAACCCTGTATATTCGCACATTCCCTGGGAGTTAATTTGCGTATGCCTTTTTTGTCTTTAATAATCGGTACGTTATGCCCGCCAGTACCCATATTTGCAGTTAAAGTTGGACAGACTCCACTTTTATTCTCACGAACGTATTGTCTTCTCCATTGATATACCTTCCCCTCTTCAACAACAAAATCTTTTAATTTTTCAAATAGTGGCTTGCCGTTATAATAATATTTTTCAGGAACTTCATTTTCAAGAATATCAGATATTTTTTTAGTGAGTTTGGTAGGTGTTGGAAACTCAAATTGCTCAGCATCGTTACTATTTTTGAAACCAACAATATAAATTCTTTCTCTATTTTGTGGAACATTACCATAATCCATAGTATTTAAAACCTTGGCTTTAATGGTATATCCTAATTTCGTCAGTGTTTCTTCAATAACCTTAAACGTATTACCTCCATCGTGTGACCTCAAATTTTTTACATTCTCTAAAAGAAAACCTTTAGGTTTACGTGTTTCAATAATACGAGCGATGTCAAAAAATAAATTTCCTCTGTTCTTTTGATCATCAAATCCTTGTCTGCGACCAGCAATAGAGAAGGGTTGACATGGAAAACCTCCAAGTAAAAAATCAAAATCGGGCAAGTCATCAATGTCAATATTTCGTATGTCCTCAACTACTAGTTTTGCGCTTGAAAAATTCAAATCGTAAGTATGTTTACAGTTCGCTTCAAAATCATTTGCAAACACTGTTTCAAAACCAGCTCGCTCAAAACCAATACGTATACCACCAACTCCTGCAAACAGGTCAATTGTTCTAAAACCTTTACTTATATTTTTCTCTGGCTCAGCAGTCTCGATATTTCTAATCACTTGAACTACCACGCCTCTTACCTCAACCTCGTCACGATAAAACGGGAGTAGATTTTGATTTTTGGGCACTAATTTAAATTTATTATTCTCTCGGTAGAGCTTTTTGAGTGTTGCTTGATCATCATCAATAATAGCAACTACTGTCTGCCCATTTTCAGCACTGGATTGTTTTTTTATAACTACTATATCATTATCAAAAATACCCTCATCAATCATACTGTCTCCTTTTACCCGTAAAGCATAGTAACCATCAGAAGATTTTAAATTATTTTTACTTATTGACACAGATTCCTCTAGGTTTTCTATAGCTTCAATTGGCTCCCCAGCCGCGATTACACCAACCACCGGTACAGTCATAAAATTATCTGATTCTAGGGTAACAATCTTTGTTTGTGTACCATTTTTTTCTAAATATCCTTTTTTTTCTAAAGTTTTTAAATGTCCATGAACAGTTGAAACTGCCTTTAATTTTAAATCTTTACGGATTTCTTCAATCGTTGGGAAAATACCCTGCTTTTCGGTATGAAAAATAATAAAATCAAGTACCTCTTTCTGTTTTT
>MFMT01000021.1 GCA_001783565.1 Candidatus Kaiserbacteria bacterium RIFOXYD1_FULL_42_15
CGAAAATATCTAAATGGGGCAACGGTTATGGTATTCGTGTGCCAATCGATACACTTCAGGCATATCAGCTCACCGAGGGTAGTGAAGTGATTTTGAGTCGAGAATCTAATGGCGTTAAGATTTCTCCACACACACCAAGTCTCTCGGACCTATCACTTAAAGACATTATGAAAGGGGTGGTTCCGGAAATGCTTGCTAGCGATAAAGCCGAATCATTTTTTGGTAGTCCGCACGGTAACGAAGTATGGTAAATCCTAAAAAGAAGGTAGAAGATCTGGAGCGGGGAGATATTATAAAAGTGTCTTTTGATCCAACAGTTGGACATGAACAAGCCGGCTATCGACCAGCTTTAATAATAAGTAGTAATGTTTTTCACAAGACGACGGGCTTTGCTCTATGTTTGCCCATCACTTCAAAAAAGAAAGGATTATTGTTTGAAATTGAAATTAAAGGAAAAAAAATCGTCGGGGTGGCGTTGCCACATGGTGCCCGGATGCTCGATTTACAGTCCCGAAAATTTATCTTGATTGAGAAGGTGGCTATTGATAGTTGCGTAAAAGCACAAACTATCATGAATAAAATTATTTTTGACTAAATAGTAGAGCGGTTAAATAGTTTAATGGTTACATGGGGTGACTAAAAAAATAATGATTATTTAGTCACCTCTGGTATTTATATCCACCTATGCAGGTAGAATAACCCCCCCATGTTATAAACTGTATATATCGTTACTATCAATATTATTTTATGAACTCAGAAATAAACAACCAATCAAATCCAGTTGAGTCAGCAAACGTCACTGATGCGAACATTCATCCTATTAATCAAGTCACCCCAGTTTCCAAATATCTGGCGATGGCACTCTTTATCATTCTACCGTTTGTTGGTGGGTATGTGGGGTACACTTTTGCTCCGGAGAAGGTGGTTGAAGTTACTGTTACTCCAGCAGTAGTAATTACACCATCAGAAGCTGAGTCATTTGATGTACTTGTCAGTGTTCCTGTTGATGCACAGCATTTTCTTTTTGAAGGAAGAAAAACAGGTTATTTTAGTAGTAATGACAAGGTGTACCTAGCTCAATTAAACGGAACTGTTGACACAGAAGTGGGTGAGTACGATTGGGTGGTGATAGGTCCAGCAGAAATAGTTCCTGAAGCTGATGCAGCTACATTTAAAGTGATCTCTTCAGAGCCTGCTCAAACTGGCAGTCTGTTTGCCGTTGATTCTGAACGAGCTTATTCATTCAAAACATTATTGCCGAATGTTGATGTCACTACTGTGGAAATATTCGGACGAGGTGGTGCATTTCTGATGAGTGATAAGGGTCTCTATATTGGAGATGTTCTCGTGACGTCTGCAGCTAAAGCGGACGTTGAAGTGTATGTCATTAATGCAACAGAGGCACTCAGTCCTTTCCATGTGTATGTGCATAATCTTGTGTCGAATACCTGGCTGCAGGGTGGCGCTGGATTGGAACAGAAAGAAATTCCTGCTCCTGAAGCGAGTGATTTAACAGAAGAATTTAAATTGTTTCCCCTCAATTAATCCCTAAGCGGTTGAAAAAACAGCAACCATTTTTGGTCGCTGTTTTTTGTGTTCAAAATAAAGCCATGTACAGCTATTTACCAAGAGTGAGGACTTTGTCCACTTAACAGTGGACAACTGTGGTTGGTGGTGGGATGAGGTGGTGTATAGTGTACATGTGGTGGGAGATAGTGGTATACTTTAGAAATAAAGTATATGGAGCGGAGTTACTTTGGAAATCTGCCGTAATCATTAAATTGATTGCGGTCGGCTTCCAGAGTAACTTCATCTATCAAGAAATATGTTAATTGGCGAATATAAGCACACATTGGATCCTAAGAAACGGCTATCCGTTCCGTCTAAGTGGCGGAAGGATCTTGGGAAAAAGATTATCGTCACACGCGGTCTTGATAATTGTCTCTTTGTATATCCGCAGAAAGAGTGGCAGAAGATCACTGAAAAAATTGGTCAATTGCCACTCGGACAGGCGGATACAAGAAGTTTCAATCGATTCTTCTTGTCCGGAGCAGTAGAGGTGGAGGTAGATTCAGTTGGACGTATTCTCGTTCCAGATTTTTTGAAGGACTTCGCGCACCTAGACACAAAAGTAGTCTTGGCCGGAATCCATGATCGTGTAGAAATTTGGGATGAGAAGCAGTGGACAGAGTACAAAACGCAAATCGAGTCACAAGCCGATGCTTTAGCAGAAAAGCTTGGACAGATAGGTGTCCTCTAATCACCCAACCTCGCTCAACCTATGAAGCATATTACCGTCCTACAAAACGAAGCGGTGACAGGGCTTAACTTAAAACCAGATAGCATTGTCATTGATGCTACCTTGGGAGCCGGCGGTCATGCCAAATTAATACTCGGTCAGTTATCTGCTGCGGGTAGTTATATTGGTTTAGATGCTGACCCAACCGCTATCGAAGAATTGACCGGAAAATTGTCAGGCACCGCCAATATCAAGTTGTTCAATAAAAATTTTTCTGAATTATCAGCAATACTTGATGAGTTGGGAATAGTAGAAGTGGATGCCATTCTGGCCGACCTCGGCTGGCGGACCGACCAATTTACCGATGGTAATCGTGGCTTCTCGTTTACAGATGAGAGTGCCTTGACTATGACTTATGGTGATCCAGAAAAATATCCATTTGTTGCTTCAGATATTGTTAATGGTTGGGCAGAAGAAGACATCGCTAATGTTTTGTATGGTTACGGAGAAGAGAGATACTCCAGGCGAATCGCTAAAGCGATAGTTCAAGCTAGATCGGCCGAGAAAATCACCTCTGCCAAGTCCTTAGCTGACATAATCGCCAGCGCCGTCCCACCAGCTTATCGTCACGGTAGAACCAATCCAGCTACCAAATCATTTCAGGCACTGCGAATCGCAGTCAATGATGAATTTGCTGTTTTGGAATCATTTCTGGCTCAAGCTTGGCAAGCTCTAGCAAAGGATGGGCGACTAACCGTGATTACCTTCCATAGTTTAGAGGACAGAATTGTTAAACATACTTTTCGTTCATACACACATGATCAAACCGGTGTCTTGGTTAGTAAAAAGCCAATCACACCAAATTTTGAAGAATTAGCCCAAAACCCTCGTTCACGCAGTGCCAAATTAAGAATTATTGAAAAATTATAGATACATTATGAACAAGCGAGTCGTAAAAATTTCAAATAATAACAACCACATCTATTTTAGTTTGCTGGGATTGACCCTGATTACTCTGTTGTTTCTTTATGTTTATTTTCTGTCCGCTTCTGTTGTGCATGTTGTACTTCGTAAGCAGGCCATAACCAATACAGCCAATATTGAGTCACAGATTGCACAACTAGAAGCATCTTATATTTCTGCCCAACATTCAATTAGTAACAAAATAGCTTCCTCGGAGGGTTTTAGTGAAAATTCAAAAAAGATTTTTGTTAGTAGAGCTGTTCCGACTTTTGCTATGTCTGCCAGCAACTTTTAGTTATTTATGAGTAAGGAAGTCAGTTTAAGAATCAGAATCATATCAGGATTTTTATTGATTCTTGGCGTTTTACTTATAGTCCGCTTATATTTTTTACAAATTATTTATTCAGCTTATTATCAAGACAAAGCCGAACGTCAATATGTGCATACAGCTAAGGATTTATATTCACGCGGAAATATATATTTTACAACTAAAGATGGCGAACTAGTCTCGGCGGCGTCAATTAAATTTGGTTACGTCTTGGCAATCAATCCAGCCGTAATTATAAATCCAGATGATATTTATAATAAATTAACAACATACCTAACCCTTTCCAAGGAAACTTTTATTGACAAGGCAAATCAAAAAGCTCGTACCTATATTGAAATTGAAACTCAACTTGATGAGACAGCAGCCGGTGTCATTGATGCTATGGATTTGCCTGGGGTGATGCTTTATCGAAATCAGTGGCGTTATTACCCTGGTAATGAATTATCAGCGCGTGCCATTGGCTTTGTTGGTTATTCAGATGAGTATCCTGATGACCTGCATGGAAAATATGGTTTAGAAAGATTCTATGATGATGTTTTAGTATATAACGACACTGTTTTATCGGTAGACTTTTTTGCTGAAATATTTAGTAATTTCGGAAATATGGTTTTTGATAGTAAACCATCAAAAACTGGTAGCATTGTAACTACCATTGAACCAACTGTGGCTAGAATTCTTGATAAAATTTTATTAGATACTCAAACTAAATATAGTAGTCAGTTAACTGGTGGAATTATTATGAATCCTCAGAATGGGGCAATTTATGCCATGAATACTATACCAACCTATAATTTAAATAATCGTGCTAAAGCGACAGCGTCTGATTTTCAAAATCCTCTAGTGGAGAATGTCTATGAGTTTGGCTCCATTATTAAATCTCTAACCATGGCTGCTGGGTTGGATAGTGGGGCAGTTGTTCCTAGTTCAACTTATTATGATGCTGGGTCACTAACACTCAATGGCTATACGATATGGAATTATGATCATCGTGGTCGTGGTACGGTGTCAATGCAGGAAGTGTTGAATCAATCACTTAATACTGGTGCTACCTATGTAATGCAACAGGTCGGTCGGGAAAAATTTCTTAATTACTTTCTTAATTTAAAACTTGAAAGTGAAACTGGTATTGATTTACCGAATGAAGCGCAAGGTCTTCTACAAAATTTTATAAATTCGCCCCGCGACATTGAATATGCCACTGCTTCGTATGGGCAGGGAATTGCTATGACAGCCATGGCCACCACCCGAGCCCTGGCCTCTCTTGGTAATGGTGGACATTTAATTACCCCGCACTTGGTTTCTCGGATTGAATATCAAGATGGTACTAGTAAAGAAATAAACTATCCACCGGGAGCACAGGTGTTTAAATCGTCCACCAGTGAAACTATTTCCCAAATGTTAACCACAGTGGCTGATAATGCTCTTAAAGGAGGGTTAGTTTCAATGCCCGATCATAGTTTTGCTGCTAAGACTGGTACCGCCCAGATGTCTGATCCACAAACAGGAAAATATTATGATGATAAGTATTTACACTCATTTTTTGGATATTTTCCCTCCTATGATCCAAAATTCTTAATTTTCTTGTATACTGTAGACCCACAAGGGGTACAATATGCATCCGGCACCTTGACTGACCCATTTATGGAATTAACCAAATTCTTGATAAACTATTACAACGTTCCTCCAGATAGATAAAATTATGAAACAGATATTTAAGAAATTTATTATTGCAGTTTTAACTTACGAGGCCAGAATATTATTGAATAGAACCAAACCTTTTATTATCACGGTCACTGGTAGTGTGGGTAAAACATCCACTAAGGACGCAATTTTTTCTGTTTTGAAAACTCATTGTCATGTCAGAAAGAGCGAAAAAAGTTTTAACTCAGAAATTGGTGTTCCATTGTCTATTCTTGGTTTACCGAATGCTTGGGATAATCCAATTAGCTGGCTAAAAAATTTGATTGATGGTGCAATAATTGCTTTTTTTAGTAAAAAATATCCTGAAGTATTAGTGTTAGAGACAGGAGTCGACCGACCTGGCGACATGGCCAATTTAGCATCTTGGCTAAGACCAAATATAGTGGTTATGACTCGTTTACCGGATGTGCCGGTTCATGTGGAATATTTTAGTTCACCTGAGGCCGTAGTGGCCGAAAAATTGGAATTACTAAATGCTCTAAAACCTGATGGAGTATTTATCTACAATCATGATGATGAAAAATTGCAGTCAGTCGCCAATGAGGTACGTCAGAATTGTATTGGATATAGTAGATATACACCAACCCAATTTAAGGCCTCAGCCGATACAGTATTATACCGAGATGATGTGGCTATTGGTTCCACTTTTACCCTGACTCATTTAGATGAGCATGTACAGATAAAAATTATGGGTTCGGTTGGTGTACAAAATACCTATACCTATGGTGCGGCTGCAGCCGTGGCCTCTCAGTTTGATATTCCACTTAGTGAAGTGGCAACAACCCTACAAAATCATCAAGTTCCGCCAGGACGAATGAGTTTACTTTCTGGTCTCAAGAACACTTTAATAATTGATGATACTTACAATTCTTCTCCGACAGCGGCTGAATCGGCACTATTATCACTTAAGGAATTAAAGGGCGCCAAAAGAAAAATTGCAATTTTAGGTGACATGTTAGAGTTGGGGCGTTTCTCTTCACGAGAGCATGAGAAGATTGGTGAATTAGTGCCACAATGTGCCGATGTTCTGATCACCTTAGGAGTACGGTCCAGAAAAACCGCTCAAACTGCCCTTGAGCATGGTATGAGTGAGAAAGTTATTTTCCAATACGATGACGTTGCTCGAGCTGGTCGTGAATTACAGTCATACCTTAGTCCAGGCGATGTAGTTTTAGTAAAAGCTTCCCAAAGTATCCGAGCCGAACGAATTGTAGAGGAGATAATGTCCGAACCAGAAAGAGCGAAAGAATTGTTGGTGCGACAGGATGTATCATGGAAAAAACGGTAACCTTATAAAGGTAATGGCCAGTGCAGTAATATTTTTGTGGAAGTTAAAACGGCTCTGGGCTGTTTTTGAATTAAAAAAACCAGTGTAGATTATATATCAACACTGGTTTGAATTGTGGGGATGACCCGAGCGTTGCTCTGGTCATCCCAATGAAGTCATTCACGAGGCCAGTTGCCGTGACGTTTAAGCATTTCCTCGAAAGATTCGATTTTGTGCTTATCACAGAATTCATGCCACAATGGCTCCCATGTCTGTCGTGTCACCAGTAGTTCCCAGATGTCATGGTATTTACCATCTCGGACGATGGCGTTCGGGTAGGTGGCAAAGTGCACATAGCCACACTTCTCACTGTAGGCGCGGCTACGCAAGTTGTAGCTGATGACGCTAGAGTAGATCTGTCTCAGATTCAACACATTAAAAACGTAATCAAGAAGTATCATTTTGGCCATCTGACCGATACCTTGATTCTGCTTCGCCGTATTTCCAAACATGGCACCGGTGGTGGCCGTGCCATCCTTCCAGCTGATACTATGGAGACCCATGGTGCCAACTCGCTCGCTGTCCTTGTCGCAGATCATCCACACCAAATTTGTGTGTTTGCGCTTTGGCAACCCCTTAATCCAGTCGAGTTCTTCCTCGAACATTTCTACCTCAGAACGGTTCAGGTAGGGACGGATTTCAGGGTCGTTGACCCAGCGGTAGAGGTATGGCGCATCGTTGGTATCGATTGGTCGCATATAACCACCATTTGGTAGTTTGAAGAAGACTGCCGGAGGCAGACGGGTTCCATCATCATTTGAGTTGGTCATGATTGACTCCTTTGTCAAAGAACAGTTGCTTGCCTCATAAAAACCCCGTGGCTTGTATGAAGCCACGGGGTTTTTATGAATGGAGGTGACGTAATTACGTCGTTTTCATACAAATACCATAGCTTAATGCAAGAGAAGTTGTCCAGGTAGAAAACCCGACAAAATAGGCCATCGGCGCGATTAGCGCTTGGCAGTTCTTACTATTAAACTTTCGGTTTGTATTAAACATACAAACTTACAGTACATTGATATTAAATTTTGTCAAATTTTTAGCTTGAATTAACAGACCCTTATATTACTTCTCGTACCCACACCGTTAGAAATCGTGTTTCTAACGGTGTGAGTTGCCATGAAGACTGCCTGCGCAGGCGGGCAATAATGTTTACGTTCAATCATGAATTGTTATATCACTTCGTTATTGTTCGTTGATTCGTAATGACGTAACTATATAACCAAACAACTACCCCAAAGCAAGCTAATGGAGCAGTTGATTTTTTTAAGATGGGTTCTAGCGATTAATACACTCTTACTTTCTATCTAAAGCAAGCTTTAGCTCGCTCGGCTTTAATTGAGGGATCTTTAATTACGCCCGGATGACCTTTAACCTCAGTACCAGCTTCATCGGTGTAGACTTTTTTGTCAACAATGATGATTTGGTCACTCGGTAGACCAACCGCCTTAGTTAAGCCAGTTAAAAACAACTGGTAACTATCATCAGTAGTAGCGAGTATCGCTCGAACAGCTGAAAGTGGTGTTTTATTGCCTTCCTTTAGAAACCAGTCAGCAATATTAAGTTTGTTAGGATTGACGGTGTCGCCTGTGTCATAACCACCAGCGATAATGCAGGCCCCGGCCACGAGACGGTTTTTGGCAATATAATACGCCTGGTTAGCCCCTTGGGAGTGTCCACTGAGGTGCAGGGTACTCCAATCTACATTGGTTGGATCAATCGTCCCAGGTAAGTCAATCCCCTGGGTATTCTCTAAATAAGCAAGGAGCTTTTCTAAGCGGTAGTCAATGGTGTTGAAAGCATCTGTACTACGATACGGTGACTCTCCTTGACCGGTCTGGCCGATTTCCCGTACCTCTCCGGCACAATTGTCTCGATTATAGCCCTCAGTTTTAACACCACATAAATCATAATTTACTGAATATTGGTTGTCATAGGCCAGCTGAACAACTACATACCCCGCCTCCATTACTTCATCAAGCCAAACACTATCGGCAAAAGTGCCAGCGTTTTGGTTATAGGGCTTACCATAGCTACCAGTAAAGTGTACCCAAATTCCTTTGGCGTTGGCCAGGTCATCAGGGATACCGACGGCATGGTAGCCAAAACCAGTTTTTCTAAATTTAATTTTACCAGTGGTCTCGCCAACATCAGTGATGCGGGCATCGGTTTTACTTGGCTTTACGGCACACAAAGTACCGGACTTTGTGGCCAAGGTATCTTCACAAAAAGCCGTATCAACTGGTACCGATGAAGACACCGAGGGCGGCTCGTTATTGATAACTGGTGGTTGATATACTGCCTCCCGAGTACTCCTCCGGGCTACAACCAGAGCAATGAGGGTGATTAAAACCACCAAAACCACTAACCCGATAATCTTAAAAATTCTTTTCATAGTTCATTAATATAGTTAAAAGTTTTTTAATAAAATTTATTTTGATTAAATTAAATCTATTTTATTTAAGGATCTTAATCACAGTTAAATAACAAACTTACTTATATGAGCATAACACATGCACCGGCTTTTGTTTAGAAGTTTGTGAATTCGTAGATGGAAAGTCCCAAAATTGCCACTGTTCCGAGGATAAGAGTATAAGTAAGTAATGACAATGTCCAGGCCAGGCTCTGACTATTATTTTGTTTTCTGAAAATGAGATAAAGCATACCTGACAAAATTACAAATAGGACAATTGCCAAAACACCTTTTCCGACCCAATGGTGACCAAAAAGTGCTTTCAAAAAATCTTTGATGGGACTGACCATTTTTCCATTTGCGCCAGCGACTTTGTAGAGCTCTCCCGTAATAGTGATAACAGTAAGAAACACAATTGCTATTGCTGCGCTTAGATTTGTACTTAAAATTAAACCAATTTTATTCATAGTATATTGTATTTAACGGGCACCACCGGAAATTAAAATTCCTGATAAAGTAACAATAATGGCGAGAGCGGTAATAGCCAGTGATAGGAATATTACGGCTCTTTTGAGTCTTGAATTAGTGATAATAACATCACCGGTAAACGAAAGTGTTAGGGCTAAGGCCAAAGTGGCAAATGGCAAAAAGAGAAATATATGTTCCTTAGACTCCATAAACACAATGTGTGCCCAAGGGAAGTCACCACTGGTAATGGCTGGCTTTACACTATTTCCGTAATATTTGGAGTAATACCAGCCACCAGCTACCCAAGAAATTATATATGAAGCAAAAGCGAAATAAGCTGAACGTGCAATCGTCATTTGGACAATTTCCTTCTTGAGAAGAAGAAAAGTGACCCTAAACGAATAAATTACACCAGTCAGTCCAGACAAGATATGTAGGATTAGAAGGGTGGCAAATAATGTGCTCATATAGTTGAAGAGATTTTATTTCTAAATTTTTGGAGTATCATCGCTCCAATAATCACTGCCACAATATAAGTGATGATAATTGAAGTAAACTCACCGATAAAGGTTACATTCCCAAAGAAGTTGAAGTGAACTTTTTCAGTGAGCATGATGCCTACGAAGGCTGCGAACCACCAAGACACGAATGAAAGGGCAGAACCCCAGTATAAGTTTATCTTGTGTGCCTGAAGAAGAAGGGTATTACCGGCAATAAGAAGAACGATGCTCAATTTTGCCCACAGTTGGGGATCGTAGAGCTCTGCGGTGTTATCAGTAAACTTATCGAGAATCAAAAAACCAAACCCAGTGACAATAGAGAGAACAAGTCCAATACGAACCATGTGATAGTCAATGGCTAAAATGTCTTTTTCATCTTTTGAGACCAGTTTATCTTTTAATGACTGGGCCAAATGCGCCTCTATCATGGTCGCTCCGCCGACACCAATAATAGTACCAGTAATATGTCCCACTATGAGTAGTAACTCAATATTCATAAATGTTAATATAACTGATAACCATGTACATATAATTATATACCCCATTAACATTGTCGTATTACAGTGGTGTGATTAACAAATAGTGTGGCTTATGATGTTGGTGGGGAAGATATGAATACATTTCCGTCGTGTTTATTGATTATCTTATAACAACATCAGTATACACGGCGGTTTTGTTTTGACTCTTTGCAGTTCAAGCGTTACTCAACCACTATGCACTAGAAGTGCATAGGTTGCTCCCTGGACTAAAGTCCGTAGTGTCTTATTCGAGGATAATATTGTTTTCTTCACTGTTGCTTGGATTGCGGTGGTGCTCAAGATACTTCTGCACGAGTTCGTCAGTGATGTTGCCTGTACTCCATGCTCCATAGCCTATCGCCCAGAAGTGATTGCCCCAGTAGCGTTTACCGAGCTCAAGGAACTCTTGTTGCAAGAGACATGAGGTTCTGCCCTTGAGGCATTTGACGAGGTCACTGATGGCTAGCTTTGTTGGGTACTCTAGGTGCATATGGACGTGGTCTTTACTCACCACACCTTTGAGAATACGGACATCTTCATTGTCACAGATCTGGACGATGAGTTCACGACACCGTACTTGGATGTCTCCTTTGAGTACTGGGTAACGATATTTAGTGACCCATACGATATGGGCGGTCATTCTGGTTACGGTGTGTGATCCTGAGCGCATTAGATCTTATTGTATAGAAAAACTGAAAGTCTTGCACTGAAAGTCTTGTCCAACGCAAGATGATACCCAAACACAAACCAATTCCAACGTAAAAGGAGCCAAAAGGGTCTCCCCCTAGCTCC
>MFMT01000022.1 GCA_001783565.1 Candidatus Kaiserbacteria bacterium RIFOXYD1_FULL_42_15
TCACTGGAGCTATGATTATTTTAATACACCGGTGGAACCTTGTGTTCAGTCACCGCCTGAAGGCGGTGGTTAGGGCTGGCGCTAATATCTAAATTCTTGAGCAGTTCAGCTTCGTAACGATCAGTATCAAAAAATGCTAAAGCGTACGTCATACTACCCATAAGACTGCCTTTTGCGTGAGATGGAATATCCCTTCGCCACATTACATCTTTAGCTGTATCCCACATTGCCACTGGCCCCATCATTTGTGGATTTTGGTCAATGATGTTCTCTAGCTCGCGAACCATCATCTGTAGTTCAGGATTTTGTTTATACTCCCCAGTCTTTGAAAGGCTAAATAACGATTTATATACTTTTGCCCATGAAGAGTTACCAGATTGAATTTCTTCAGCTGTTACATTGTCGGGGAGAGCAAATGAAAAAAGACCAAAACCACTAATTCCTCTCTTGGCTAACTCTGTTAGCAGCGGTGTTATTTTAGTCTCAATTTCTTCCTGAGTAAGTCTTGTTATCTCTTCACCTAAAAATGATTCGGTGTATAACTCAATTTCCTGATCAGTCATTTCACTTAAATCATCAAAAGTTTCTGAAGGCACTTCTTTATATTCTGTTTCTGACTCTAATGTTCTAGGTGAAGAAACTCTGTCTAACATAATACTATTATTATATCCTATATTAGGCACCTAAATTATTTTTGACAACACCTGCAAACGGGGGTAGAGTATAGGGACTTCTGATATGCGCGGGCCTTTGGTCCGCGCATTATCTGTAAGATATTACAACTAAAGAGGTGAGGAAGTGCTAAAGCACTTCTGCAAGACCTTGCCTAGCGTTTTGAAAAAACGTTGACAAGGTGTACAGCTTTCGTAGAAAGTACGAATTTACTACAACTAAAGAGGAATACCTCTCATATATAAGAATAATAGAAACACATATGTTTGATCTAAAAGTAATTCATGCAGTTTTGACTGAAATGGAGGAGGAGCGTGGGATTCCACGCGCCAAGATGATTGATGCTATTGAACAATCTTTGGCTACTGCCTATAAAAAAGAATTTGGAAAACGAGGGCAAATTGTTAACGCCCATTTTGATTTTGCTACCGGTGACACAAATTTTAATCAAATTAAAATCGTGGTTGATGAAAGCATGCTGAAGCCGGAACTTGGAGATAACGAAACTGAACCAGAAGATGAGTCAGTAGAGGTTGATACCGAGGGTATTAAAAAGGTGCGTTTTGATGAAGAAAAGCACATCATGATTGATACTGCCCGCATGATTAAAAAAGACGTGGTCCTGGGTGAAGAGCTCATCTTTCCCCTTGAACCAAAAGATGATTTTGGTCGGATTGCTGCTCAGACGGCTAAACAAGTTATTGTCCAGAAAATCCGTGAAGCAGAAAAAGAATCAGCTTTGGCGGAATTTGGTCAGAAGGCCGGTGATATTATCGTTGGACATGTGCAACGTTTTGAGCGCGGTAATCTTTATGTGGACTTGGGACGCGTGACCGCTATTATGCCCTACGATGAACAAATTCCTGGTGAACGATACAAACCAGGTGAAAGAATTCGCGCTATTTTGCTCGCTGTCGAAGAGACTCCCCGCGGTATCTTTCTTAAACTTTCACGTTCACATCCTGATTTTCTCGCTGGACTATTCGCGATTGAGGCACCAGAACTCCAGACGGGAGCGATTGAGGTCAAGGCCATCGCTCGTGAAGCCGGCGCCAGATCAAAAATTGCTGTTTACGCCAACGACCAACACATTGACCCAGTCGGTTCTATGGTTGGTCAGCGCGGGGTACGCGTCTCGACTGTTATGAGCGAACTTGGTGGTGAAAAAATCGACATTATTGAATGGTCACCAATCCAGAGTGAATTTATTGAAGACTCACTGTCACCAGCTCAAGTTATGGGAGTGAAAATATTAGTAGAACCAAATGCCGAAACCAATGAGCGTGGTCATGCCGTAGCCGAGGTAGCTCCAGACCAACAATCCCTAGCCATCGGTCGCGGGGGACAAAACGTTCGTCTAGCAGCGAAACTCACTGGCTGGAAAATCGACATCGTCTCGGCTCAGACTGGTGACGCCCTAGCTGAAGCTGATGTTGACGGCAACGTGGAAATTGAAGCGCCAGATGATTCGGCTGCTGGCGGTGATATTGACGCTTTAGAAGATGAAACCGGCACCACTACCGCTCCTCTTGGAGTAAATGAAGATGAACCGACTAAGGATCGTGACATCACTCCCGACACCGAAGAAGAAGATGAGGTTGATACACCAGAAGAAGCTGAGGAACTGGTGGAAGACGAAACAAAATCAGCTGAGGGTGAGGTGGAGAAAGAGTTAGAGAAGTAAATAGAAAATAAAATCAACAACGGAGGCGGCCAAAGGTCGCCTCCGTTGTTGATTTTATCAATCTTGTATTTATCCTCAAGTGCGTTAACATAGCACCATTACTAACAAGCTAATCACTAACAACAAACCTATGATAAAAGTTTTTGGACACCTTTCACCTGATACTGACGCCACTTGCTCGGCCATTATTTGGAGCTGGTACTTAAATGAGCATACTACTTATGATGCCACTCCGTATGTCCTAGGGGATTTAAATACCGAAACTGCTTTCGTCTTGAATCGATGGGAAGTCGAGACGCCTGCTCTTTTGGAAAATCTGGCTACCGGCGATCAAGTTGTGGTGGTTGACACTAACAATCCCCAGGAATTGCCTGAGAATATTAACGAGATGAATCTGGTGCAATTACTTGACCATCACAAATTAGTGGGCGGACTAGAGACAGCCACCCCGGTTGAAATAACCATGCGATCGTTGGCTTGCACCGCAACCGTGCTTTACGATCAAATGGGTCCGGCTATTTCCACCATTCCCAATAATATCGCGGGACTAATACTGTCTTGCATTATTTCCGATACTCTAGAATTTCGCTCACCTACCACCACTCCCCACGACAAAGATGTAGCCGAGAAGCTAGCTGAAAAACTTGGTATCAACATCACTACTTATGCCAACGAGATGTTTGCCGCCAAATCTGATATTTCAAGCTTTACTGATGCCGGACTGATAAAGATGGATAGTAAAAAATATGATGTCGGCGACAAAAATTTCCGTGTCTCTGTTTTGGAGACAACTACTCCCGAGACTATTTTGGCCCGACAAGATAGTATTGTAGAGGCAATTAAGACCTGTGTGGCCGAGGAGTCCGACGTTGATGAGGTACTTTTCTTTATAGTCGATATTCTAAAAGAAGAAGCAACGGTGTTAACCTACAACGAATTAACCAAGCAAGTCATCGAATCATCTTTTGGAGTAACTGTGGAAGGCGACACCGAGGTTCTACCCGGAATTGTCTCTCGTAAGAAACAAATCCTACCTGCTCTCAAGCTGTAATTTTGGAATTTGTTGCCGGTACTGTGTATAGCCCCGCGCGAGCCCCGCTCGCGCGGGGCTATACTATACCCAAACCAACTTATTTTGAGGCGGTTTATTAGCGAAATAACTTTTAACTTAATTTCTATGTCTAGCTCCCTTCAAAAAAATATGCCGGCTATTGTGGCTGGTGTACTCTGTCTGCTGGTTTTGATTCTGGCTACTTCAAACTTTGTTCGAGCCGAAGAAACCGGTAGCTCGACAGAGACAAACGTCACCAACCCATCCGCCAAACGTGGCCAAAACCAACTTGAACGTCAATCGGTCACAGCTGAGCACGCCTCAACCAGTGATGCACGAGTAGCAAAGCGAGCTCAAACCAAAGCCGAACGTTCTGACACTATTAAATTGAAGCAAGAAAAAATACAGGCCGCTCATGCCGACAGAAAAGTGGCTCTCCAAGCTACCGCCCAAAACCGCATTACTAATCTAGCAGCCAACCTTAACAACCGTCTGGATGCTGTCGTTAATCGTATGCAAGATATCATCAACCGTCTAGGTTCCAGAATTGATAAATTAAATGAATTGGGCGTTGATACAAATACAGCCAGTGATTCATTGGCTAACGCCCAGCAAGAAATTGATCGGGCCAGAGCCATCCTTGTTTCAATTGATACCGAAGTAGCTGAATTTATTGGATCAGAAGACCCAAAGACTAAGTGGAATAACCTGAGAGCAGTTTACAGTGAGGCGCGCGATGCTATCAAAAGCTCACATCAAGCAGTTAAAATAACCATTGAAGCATTAAAGGAATCTGCTAGAACAACAAATCTTGACCGCGGTGTTTCGGGGGCGGTATCAAATAATGAAAATGATAACGCCAGCACCACCCAATAATAATCTACCGGTATAAATAAAAAATATGACTGAAAACCACGAAATTATAGAACCAAACTTTGAAGGAGAAGAAATGAGGATGCCGACCGAAACTAAGGTTCCAATTTTGCCGGCCAAGGCTAGTGGCGGAATCTTAAATGGTCTAATTATTACTTTATTATTTATTATTCTAGTTGCTATCCTGGCTGGTCTTTATTACTGGTACACCATCGTAATGTCAACTGAAATTATTCAGCCAGACAATCTCGTAGGACAGCCCACTGAACAAAATGAACCAGAAAGCACCACTGCCGAAGCCCAGACACAGGCATTAAATGTTGTTAGTACCTCCGATGAATTGACCGCCATCGAAGCGGATGTCTCTAGCACCAACATGGACAACCTTGATGCTGAGCTCAACGCCATTGACGCCGAACTAAACGCCGCCATCGAGGCACAGTAGAAACACAACATTCTAAAAACAAAACCGGCGGAACCTAAAGGTCCTGCCGGTTTTGTTCTCCTTCCCATCTAGCTTGCAAAAAAAAAACGAAATACCATACCATAAGAATGTCGCCATCTGAGGCGACGCAAAGGGAGAGCGCGATGATACATTTCGCATCCAATTCCGTCATCTGACAGTGTACCGAGGGAGAAGATGATGACACCGCACCGCCGTGCATGGCATTTTCACCGGGTTTCACTTTCAACGAAACCCCACAACCAGCAGACTACCCGGGCGTATGCACGCGCCTGGGTTTCTTTTACCCTAAAAACCCCTTTCAATATTCACAGGGCAAGGATTGACCTAGCTCTACTTCATTTTTAATATTTTCCTGTTCCATATTCCCTATCTCTCCAAGGTTGCAATTTTAGCCAACATCGGTAAACTAGCGCTTACTATGTCACACACACATCACGACCACGATCATCATCATAATATTGATTTTAAGACGAGCTTTACCGTCACCCCAGAGCCCGGTTCACAGGTAAAAATAGCTGGGGAAATTCCCTTTAGTGAATTAGAAGAGGAACGCGAATCAGCTATTAGGCACCTTGGCGTCAATGTCAAACTGGACGGCTTTCGCCCTGGTCATATCCCCACCACTGTTTTGGAAAAGCACCTTGGCGAGATGACCATCTTGACAGAGATGGCCGAGCGAACCATTAATCATATGTACCCACATATCCTCGAAGCCCATGCCATTGACGCTATCGGCTACCCGCAAATTTCTATTACTAAAATTGCCACTGGTAACCCACTCGGCTTTACCGCTACTGTTGCCGTCATGCCGACCATCACTCTGCCTGACTACAAACAAATTGCCAAGACTACGAACCTAGGAAAAGAGTCAACGGATGTCACTGATGCCGATGTAGAAAAACAAATCGCTGATATCTTACGGCAGAAAATGGCCTACGACCGACTCCAAGCCAAGGCGGCAGCGAAAAATGTGGCCGAGGGCATTGACCCAGCTGACCTCCCTACTCCAGAATCAGAAGCAGAGAAGACAATTGAAACCGAAGAAGATTTTGCCAAACTTCCTCTACCTGAGCTAACTGATGAATTGGTAAAGACACTTGGTCAACCAGGGCAGTTTACTGGTATTGATGACTTCAAAACAAAACTTCGTGAACACCTCACTATCGAGAAAAAGCGAGACATCGAAGCCAAACACCGCGCTTCAATTACTGACGGCATTATCGAAGCTACCATTCTGGAACTACCACAGGTATTGATTGATTCAGAACTTAATCAAATGTTCGCGCAAATGAACGAGGATTTGGAACGTGCCAATCTAAAGATGGAAGATTACCTAAAACACATCAATAAAACTAAGGAAGATCTTGGCAAGGAATGGACACCGGCCGCAGAAAAACGGGCAAAGCTTCAATTAGTACTGAATGAAATTGCTAAAGCTGAAGATGTGAAACCAGACGAAAAGCAATTGGAGGAACAGGTCAAGCAGTTATTGGAGCAATTCAAAGACGCCGATGAACACCGTGTCCGCATTTACGTCGGGTCAGTGATGACTAATGACGCCGTGATGAAGAAGCTGGAGAGTATCTAAAATTGGTGATCGGCTTCTTCATTGTGAGTAAACGACCGAGCGAATGTCATGGACATCTAGTGACGTGACAAACGACGTGGATTGCTTCGTTGCCACTCGCAAAGACTAGTGTGGAGGATAACGTTCTTGGCGTCTTTGCGAGGAAAGAGCCCGCAGGCGACTGACGTGGCAATCCAGGCGGATGTGACGACGGGGATTGCTTCGTTGCGACTCGCAAAGACGCATTAGGTGCATCTTAAAAAAGTTCGTCATTGCGAACCACAGCGCGGCAATCCACATCGCCACGTCACCCCAAACTATCCACCATCACAGGCAGACCACATCACTCCTTATTCTTCATTATATGTGAAAATTTGCGACTGTTACTTCGTTTGAGTTTCTTGATTATTTAGAGTTCTAGTTCTAGCGATTTGCTCTGGATAGAGCAAATCGAGAACGAAGTTCGCAATAGTCGCTACGCTCGTTTGCTCACTTTATTTCCCTTTTTGATTACCATTTGCTAGGATAGTGAAGTTGCCTATTCTGATTTGGCTGGCGACAACATAAAACTTTAATTTACAACTCTATGAAATATCTAGAACCAGAAAAGGCCCAACTTGTACCGATGGTAATTGAGAAGACCCAGGGCGGTGAACGGGCTTATGATATCTATTCTCTTCTCCTAAAAGAGCGAATTATCTTCATTACTGGTGAAGTGGAAGACCATATGGCCAACCTGATAGTGGCACAACTACTTTTTCTTGAGTCTGAAGACCCTAAGAAAGATATTTATATTTACGTCAATTCACCCGGTGGTAGTGTGACCGCTGGTCTATCTATTATTGATACCATGCATCACATCAAACCAAATGTCGCCACCGTCTGTGTTGGTATGGCTGCTTCCATGGGTTCTTTGATTCTTTCTCAAGGAGAAAAAGGAAAGCGCTTTATGCTTCCTAATGCCGAGGTGATGATTCATCAGCCCAGTGGTGGTGCTTATGGTCAGGCCTCTGATATAGATATTACAGCCAAGCATATTATCAAGACCCGAGACAAACTAAACAAGATGTTAGCGAAGGCCACCGGGCAAAAACTCACAAAAATTGAACAGGATGTCGATCGTGATTTCTTTATGGATGCCGAAGAAGCGATGAAATACGGTATTATTGACCAAATCTATAAATAAACCTGATATACGATGCTGATTGTAAGTAAAGTGGGGGTGGCAGGCCAACCCCACTTTATATTTCCCTGCCGTTTACTTTATAGCTAAATTCTGCTAGTGTTGTTTTGATTGACTGACGTTCCTGACAGACCATCATACTGTTGTTATTAACAATTTAGTGTAGAAACTATGACCCTTATTACCCTTCTAGCTACTATAGTGGCTATGCTTGGGCTTGGCATAGCAGCTGGCTATTACCTGCGATACTTACACGCCCTTTCAAAAAAATCTTCGATTGAGATTACCAACAAACAACGACTTCTCGAGGCGGAGGCAAGAGCGATAAAAATACAAGAAAAAGCAGAGGAAAAAGCAGCCGCTATTGAGCTTGAGGCAAAAACCGAAAGGAAGGTACTGGAAGAAAAATTAAATCAAAAAGAAACTCGCCTAGAGAAACGTGAGGAACTTCTTGATGGTAGACAAATTGACGCTGATTCACAAAAGGAGGCCCTGCAAAACAAAATCGATGAAGTAAAGTCAATAAAAGCCAGATTGGATGAACGTAAAAATGAACTAGATGTCAAACTAGAAACCATCGCCGGAGTCACTGCTGAAGAGGCCTACGATAAAATCGTTAGTAAAATTAAAACCGAGCGTGCCGAGGACTTGAATGCTCGACTACAGAAAATAGAGTTATTTAATAATGAACAAATTGAAGCCAAAGCCACCAATATTCTCCTCTCGGCCATCCACCGCATTGGTAATGTAATGCCAACCAGCGTCATGACTTCGCACTTGGAAATTCCAAGTGATGACCTCAAGGGCAAAGTGATTGGTAAGGAGGGACGAAATGTTCGTGCCTTTGAACGCGCTACTGGTGTTGACGTACTTATCGATGAAACACCGGGATACATTGTCCTATCTTCCTTTGACCCAATTCGTCGTGAAATTGCTCGCGTGGCCATGGAAGCACTACTAAAGGACGGCCGTATCCAACCAGCCAAAATTGAAGAAGCTGTTGATGCAGCCAGGAAAGATGTTGCCCAGATTGTCCGCAAGATGGGCGAAAAGGCCGCTTATGATGCTAATGTGCCAAATCTTCATCCAGATTTGGTCACCATCCTTGGTCGCCTACATTTCCGAACCAGTTATGGCCAAAATGTTTTATGGCACTCTGTTGAAATGGCGCATATGGCAGCTATTATTGCTGAGGAGGTGGGAGCCGATGTAGCCGTTGCTAGAGCTGGCGCGTTGCTTCACGACATTGGTAAGACAGTCAGCCATGAAGTGGCTGGTACGCACGTTGAAATCGGAATTCGTATTCTGCAAAAATATGGAGTGGGTGAGCAAATTATTTTGGCCATGCGCGCTCACCATGAGGAATACCCTTACGAAACGCCCGAGTCTCTGATTGTTCAAGTGGCTGATTCAATTTCTGGTAGTCGCCCTGGTGCCAGACGAGATTCAATTGAAAACTATATCAAACGCCTGACTGACCTTGAAGCTATCGCCACTACTCTACACGGCGTGGAAAAGGCCTTTGCCATCGCTGCTGGCCGAGAGATTCGTGTGATTGTTAATCCGACCGACATGACTGAATTTGAAACCCACACCCTAGCTCGCACCATAGCCACCACTATTGAAACTCAACTGCGTTATCCTGGCGAAATTAAGGTGCATGTTATTCGTGAGACCAGAGTAGTCAGTTACGCGCGGTAGAATGTTTAATAAATAAACTAACGGCGGTGGGAGCAAAGCTCCCACCGCCGTTAGTTTATACCCCCCCACCCTACACATTATTTTCAGACTAAGCGTACCATTAGTAACAGAAGGGAGAAGGTCATGAACATGGGAACCGTCTGGCTAAATTTAATCCTGTATCATGAGCAGGTTGCCGATAAAGCCGGCTACCTGACTGCTATCGAATGGTGGACGCTTCCCTTGAAGTTATCCGCCATGGCACTTGAGAGAAAAATCAAAGCATGATCGCCGGCGGAATAAATCCCGCCGGTTCCCTTTATCTTCTACTTCTAGATTATTTAAAAGTAGAAAAAAATAGACAAAGTACCACACGAAAAATATCATCTAAAAATTAGAACACAGAAAAATGATATTTAAAGTCGTTGCACCGCAGTATCCTTGCTATATAATGTTTACAAGCCAATAAATAAGGCACACAGCTGGGTGTCACTCAGCAAAAAATTAATCGCTTAGAAAATAATTTCTGAATATGAATAAAGCAGATATCATCAACAAAGTTCATGAAGTTTTAGGAACAACTAAAGCTGATGCCGAACGAGCTGTCGAAACAGTATTTGGTAGTATTGAATCAGCCATGAAGGATGGCGTTCAAGTTTCAGTTGCCGGGTTTGGTATTTTTGAAGCTAAAATGCGCGCCGCTCGCGAAGCTCGTAACCCACGCACTGGTGAGACTGTACCAGTACCAGCTATGAAAGTTCCTAAGTTCCGTGCCGCTAAAGGACTAAAGGATTCAGTTAAATAATAAAAGAGGTGTAAAGGGCTGAAAGCTAGCGCTTTCAGCCCTTTACTGTTTTCCCCACTCGTCTAAATATTTATTATTTATTAATACCTCCATGCTATAATGTAATTGTAGCGGAGGTAATATACGCTATGTGGAAATGCAGAGAAATCTTCGCTATTTCCCATCACAAAAACAAAGACCCCCCAGCCGGGGCTTTTGTTTTGTCTTTTATTTTAAGATTATCAACCAATCGTCTTCGCGAGTGGACAGCGTCTGTATTATCTTACAAATTTCACTCACTCGGTCATAAAAATAAAACTACACTACGTTACGTCTTATTTTTACGACACTCGTTCGTTTATCTGTAAGACGAGAAAGCGTGGGACGCTTTCTCAAAGACGGTGGTGGTGTGGATTGCCACGTCATTCGCTTGCCAGCTCACTCCTCGCAAAGACGGTCAGCTACGCTGACCGTCGACGACTAAAACTAAAGTTTTGGTCGTCTTTGCGAGCGGAGCGCGGCAATCCACGCCCGTCATCTAGTCCGTCCTTGCGAGTGAGAAAGCGTGGGACGCTTTCTCAAGACTCGCCCAGCTATTTTGTGAGCTATAGCGAAACAAAATAGCGAGCGAGTGGACAGCGTCTGTAAGACGAGAAAGTCCAGTGGACTTTCGCAAGACCTTGCCAGCTCTTTTGCAAAAAGAGCGACAAGGTGTACAGTCCCTGTTAAGGGAAAGCACGGCAATCCACGTCGTTCATCTCCGTTGTACAAGCGTGGATCGCCACGTCACTACGTTGCCACTTCATTCCTCGCGAAGACGACGGTTTGTGAGCGAGATGTCCGCCGTCTTTGCGAACGGAGTGAAGCAATCCACGTCGTCAGACAACTGTTATATAATAGACAACATGTATAGCCGGCAGCCCTGCATCTATATTCTCGCTAGTGCAAAAAACGGCACGTTGTATGTTGGTGTTACAAGTAATTTAAGTCAGCGCCTTCAATCACACAAAATTAATGCAGTGCCTGGATTTACGCAAAAATATCAAGTACATACACTGGTCTATGCAGAATCATACGAAACAATGGAAGAAGCGATACTGCGCGAAAAGCAATTGAAGGCCGGTTCGCGAGCGCAGAAGGTTTCTCTTATTGAAAAAGATAATCCCGAGTGGTTAGATATTTCTGAAGGGCTGTGACGCCATGGATCGCCACGTCCCTCCACTATTCGTTCCATTCCTCGCAATGACGACGAACGTTCGTCACCATCCGTCACCACCACCGTCTTTGCGAGCCACAGCGTGGCAATCCACACCGTTCGTTATTACCCATGGATCGCCACGTCCCTCGCCTGTGGGCTCCTTCCTCGCGAAGACGAAACCCTTCTTCTTTTTCGTCTTTGCCTGCCTGCGCAGGTAGGCAATCCACATCGTCCGTCTTTGACGTCATTACGAGCGGAAGCGCGACAATCCATGTTAATATATTTTATATGAAATTAATCATCCGCATTTCCATCACCGCTCTAGCACTACTCATTGTTTCAAAATTACCTATCGGGATAGAAATTGATGGACTTTATTCGGCTTTAGTTGCATCCGTTATTTTAGGGCTTCTAAACGCCATTGTTCGTCCGATTTTAATTATTCTTACTTTCCCAATCACTATCGTAACTCTCGGGTTATTTATTTTTGTGATCAACGCGTTGCTTTTCTATTACACTGCTACCTTTGTTGATGGCTTTTATGTCAGTGGATTTTTATCCGCCCTCATAGGTTCTATAATTGTTAGCATCATCAGTACGTTTGGAAATAAATTTATTAAGTAGTCGGAATAGCTATATTTTTTAATATATTTTCTCACTCGCGGAGACGGACGAAGGCGCTCGCGAAGACGGCAGTATGTACTTAACCTCTGTAATATGGTATTAAAGTAGTCATGTTTGTAGATCAAATTATAATTCATGCCAAGTCTGGCCATGGTGGTAATGGTGTTGAACGATGGCGCCATGAGAAGTTTATTGCCAAGGCCGGACCAGCTGGTGGCAATGGTGGCAATGGTGGCGATGTTTATCTAGAGTCTGTTAGAGACTTAGGTCTTTTGTCGAAGTATATGGGTAGCCCAGAGTTTGAAGCAGGGGTGGGTGAAGATGGACAAAGCGGTAGCAAACACGGACACAATGGCAAGGACATAACCATCAAGGTACCAGTCGGTTCAATCGTAACTGATGTTTCTAGAAATCGTTCCTATGAATTTTTTAGTGAGGGAATTAAGGAGCGTGTTTTCAAAGGTGGTCAGGGTGGTTTTGGTAACGAACATTTCAAAACATCAACCAATCGTTCTCCCCAGGAAACTACTGCTGGTAAGGGAGGGGAACAGGGCGACCTAAGAATTGAGCTCACACTGGTGGTTGATGTTGGCCTAATAGGTATGCCTAACGCCGGCAAGTCATCTCTCCTAAACGCTTTTACTAACGCGCGTAGTGCAGTTGGTGCGTATCCCTTTACTACACTGCAACCACACCTTGGTGACTTCTACGGGTACGTCATTGCAGATATCCCAGGACTAATTGAAGGTGCTGCTAGTGGTAAAGGCCTCGGCCATACCTTCCTCCGTCATGTTACTAGGACAAAAATGCTTCTTCATCTGGTATCATTGGAGCATGAAGACCCAATTAAGGAGTATTATACCATTTTGAATGAGCTGTCTTCTTATCATAAATCATTAGTGGAGAAGGAAGAATGGATAATCTTTACTAAAAAAGACCTTGCAAATCAAGAGAAAATTGACAGTATTCAATCATTCATTGACACATCCAAGAAACGTGTGTTTATTATATCTGTAGAAACACCCGAAGGCACTAAAGAGCTACGCGATGCGCTTGTGCAGTACCTGCGAGAGTCGTAAAATTAAGCATTGTTTAATTATTTTTTCTATTTTTATGTTTAAACCAACCATTGGCTTGGAAGTTCATGCTGAACTGAAAACAAAAAGTAAAATGTTTTGTGGTTGTGTGAATGATCCTCATGCTAGCGAACCAAATATAAATACTTGTCCAGTTTGTTTAGCTCACCCCGGGTCGTTGCCAGTAGCAAATTATGAAGCAGTCAAAAGTGTTCTTATTTTTGGAACGGCAGTAAATGGCACTCTGGCCAATTTTTCAGAATTTGACCGTAAGAATTATTTCTATCCAGATATTCCTAAAGCGTACCAAATCAGTCAATATGCTTTTCCATTTATTTCTGGAGGAGAACTGTCGGGAGTAAAACTCACTAGAGTACACCTAGAAGAAGATACTGCCCGAAGCCAGCATGATAAAGGGGACTACAGTTTGGTAGATTTCAATCGAGCGGGAGTCCCACTGATGGAGCTGGTGACCGAGCCCGTCATTCATGACGCCAAGACGGCTGGAGATTTTGCTCGCGAGCTTCAACTGACTTTACGCACTTTGGGAATTTCTGATGCCAATATGGAAAAGGGAGAGATGCGGGTTGAGGCGAATATTTCAATCAGTGATACTGAAGAACTTGGTACCAAGGTTGAAGTAAAAAATCTTAATTCATTCAAGTCTGTTGAGGCGGCTATTGCCTTTGAAATCGAAAGACAGACCAGTATTTTGCAAAATAACGGCCAAATACAACAGGAAACTCGTGGTTGGGACGAGATTCATGGCAAGACTTTTACTCAAAGAAGTAAAGAAACAGCCAAAGATTACCGTTATTTCCCTGATCCAGACCTTCCAAAGCTTGTAACTACCGAAATACCAGCATTCATACAATCTCGTCTAAAAGAACAACTCCCTGAACTACCGCAAAATAAGCGCTCAAAATATAATGTTATCGGATTGACGAGCAATCAAATTGAAACAATTCTGCAGTCTGCGATACTTGACAAGTATTTTGCCGAATTATTTATCTTGGCCAAGGAGAACCATAAAGTATTGTTAATGGCAACTAACTATCTTCTAACCGATTTAACGCCCGGTATCGCCGGTAAGGAAGCCGTCAAGATTCTTAGTCCTGAACATTTTTATGAGCTTATGGTTGTCCTCGAACAGAAAAAAATTACTTCCCGAGTTGCCAAAGATTTAATCATTGAAAACGCCGAGACTGATGTGGATTTAATCACCTTGATTACCGAGAGACAGCTTTTTTCAAATTTTGATGATGATAAATTGACAGAGCTGGTTAGAACTATCATTGCTGATAATCCGGCAGTAGTTAATGAGTATAAATCTGGCAAATTCGCCAGTCTACAATTCTTACTAGGTCAAGCAATGAAGATCACTCGTGGCGTGGCTGACCCTAAGACATTGAAAACTATCTTTGAAGCAGAGCTACTCTAGCAGAGAAGATTATATTTATAAACACCTAGGAGAGTTTACAACTGCAAGGTGTATATTATCTGCTATACTATCTACATGAAGACGATAACTGTTGATGGGGAGGAATATACCAAGGCCAGCATTCTAGCGGAGCTGTTTGGTTATACATCAGACTATATCGGTCAGCTTTGCCGAGCAAATAAAGTTGACGCCAAATTAGTGGGCAGATCTTGGTATGTGAATGAGTATTCTCTTGGTAAGCATAAAGACACTCGTTATGAAGCACTTCGTGCAAACGAGATAACAAATAAAATCAATGTTAATTATGATGCCGGTCTCAGTAATATTCCCAAGGTTTCAATTCGTCCAACTTTGTCAAAGTTAACCAAACGGTCATTTCACAACCCGATGAATTTTAATTTGGTACAAAGAGAAAGTTTGCCTTTGGCTGTTTATGAGCATGATGATTATGAATTAGTTCCGCAATCAAAAGTAACAAAAGAGAACACCCTAGCTGTCAAAGTTCCAGTTGCACTCTCTAGTGCAGTGGAAGTGCCTATTAGTTTGGAGGATGGTAACCTCTATAAAATAAGCATTTATAATCATCATAAAATTTCACCAAAAAGTGATTTTAGGATTAAAAATATAGCTAAAGAAGAGCACACTGAAGACACTTTGTTGCCAGACAAATCTTCAAAAAAACCTACTTTACTTGGGCCTATTCCCGAAATTAACAAAAGTGTGAAAGCTATTCCGTCCCCACATTTTACACCCCAGACGATTAAAGATGCCGAATCTGCCACCAAGAATTCAGTTTCAATCATTCCACTGTCTTTGGCGTTATCTCTAGCGGTAGCTTTAATGATTATTACCCTTGATACCCAGATAATTACCAATGGCTTGGCGGTGAACAGTCGTTTAGTCTTTACTACCGCCTCTCTTGAGCAAATTTTTGCGACACTTGGTTCCTTACGTTAGGGTACTTTAAGGGTTGTTTGTAGCCATGGATTGTCTATTCCGGCCTGTGCAGGCAGGCCACTCCATGGTGAAGCAGTCCATACAGTTGTACAAACGTGGATTGCTTCGCCTCGACTCGCAAAGACGACCAACATCGTCCTTGCGAGCCACAGCGCGGCAATCAATGTCGTGATCGTTTTTGGATGGCCTCATTCTACTTACGATGACTCTCAAGTTATTAACATTTCAGTAATTCATCGGCCTCAGATGTAGGTATAATATATTAGGTTTTCCTAATATTATGACTTCCAAAGTACAACTTGGCTCTAGTCAATTTATATCTGTCAAAGACGCGGCAGTGCTGGTTTCGTGTTCGCGAGATTATGTCACCAAGTTGGCTCGTGAAGGCAAAATTACAGCATCACAAAATAAGCGTCAGTGGTTTGTTGATGAGGATTCACTAAAAAACTTTTTTGAGTTTTCTCAGTATGAGGTTGAGGTGCGTAGTAAACACCTGCGCGAGATTAGAAAAAAAGAAATTTTGTTACGACAGGAACTTGCAAAAAAAGTTAATTCCTTAAAAATCAAGCATGACCGTAGTGTTCGGTTAATCGCCGGTCATTCATTTTTAATTTTACTTTGTGGCATCGGGGCCGGCTTTCTTTTAAATTTTGTCAGTGTCTACCTGCCGACTAGTAGAGTAACTCAGTTGGCGGAGACACCGAGTGCTATGTTTTCAAATTTATTTGGAAGGGTCGCTGATCATAATGGTAATTATGTTTCTGAGGACTTGGCCATTAGCGACAGCGCGACTGAGACGTTTGATAATTTAAATATGACTAATAGGGTGGTGGCTCTTCCTGATACTACAAATTTTTCTCAGACGGAGCTGGCTGGTTTGATTTTTCAATCAACTACCATAATTAATTACGCAAAATTATTCTTTTGTAAGTTTGCCGGATTTATTGTTAGCCGGTTTGGTTGGTGTCAGTCAGGGTTGTTGAGCGAGGAAATTTCTCAACCAACTTATTTTTCATCATCAAAAGACGGTGTTACTTCATCAGTTATTCAACCACCGTCCACCACCACAATTAATTACATCACCAATAAATACATTACCTATCAATCCAGTGTCGGTATTACCGAAAACGATTTTTCTGCTCGTTTGAATAATTTAGCAGAGACATTGCGTTCAGATTTTTCAAATAATAATGTCACCGGAAATGTGACGCCAGTGTTTGTGGGTACCACCACTAAAATTTTTGTCAATCGTCAGGCCGACCGAATTTACGATAGTATCTATGACAGTGTCGCCAACGTCACCACCAACGGCACCCTAGAAAACCCTACTCTCAACGGCACTCTCACTGTTGATAGTCTTTCCACTAATCAACTAATCTATCCTAATTCCGCTGGTATCCTTACATCGGCTTCAGGTCTTAATATCATCAATGATAACCTCACCATTGGCACCACCACCGCTTACGAAAAATTAACTCTAGAAACTGCCCTCTATTTAGGTTCGTCAACTCCCACCACCACTACCAACCGACTATACAATGGAGACGGCTCGCTCTACTGGTCGGGAAGTATCATCGCTGGGGCCACTGTTGGTAATTGGAATACAGACGGCTCAGCTGTTTATCGCCTCACCGGCAATGTGGGAATTGGCACTACCACTCCCGGCTCTCGCCTCACTGTCGCTGGCACCACCAACATCACGGGAGCGACTACGCTCGGGAGTACTCTAGCGGTCACTGGCGCGACCACCCTAGCTACCCTAACTTCCGGCCTCATCAACGGCCAAACGATTTCCAGTGCCGCCAACTTCACTGGTAGTGTGGCGGTGGCTACTACTCTTGGAGTGACTGGTACTTCTACTCTAGCTACAACCACCATCACCAACCTCACCAATACGAATGCTACTTTTACCAACGCCACTTCTTCAAGTTTATATACAACAGCCCTACATGCCGTGACAGCTACCATTAACGCTTTAACCGCTGGCACGATTACCGCTACCTCATCCTTGACCGCCAACGGAACTTTAAGTGTCACCGGACAAACTACCCTAGGGAACGCCTCATCAACTGGACTAACCGCCACCAACTTATATTCCACCACCGCTAATCTAGGAGCTGTCACCGGTACGACTGGCGTCTTTACTAGTACCCTCACCGGTACCACCCTAAACGGTACCACCGGTGTTAATACGGGAGCGGGAGCAGGGACTAACCGAATTGATGTTAGTGGTAACCTCGTCAACATTGGTACGATCTCATCTGGAGCAATCACTTCCAGTGGTGCTCTTAATCTCGGAGCGAACACTATCACCGCTGGAGCGATTACCTCCTCTGGCGCCCTCTCTCTCGGTACCAACACCATCACCTCCGGCCTCATTAACGGTCAGACAATATCGAGTGCCGCCAACTTCACTGGTAGTGTGGCGGTCGCTACCACCCTCGGAGTGACTGGTACTTCGACCTTGGCGACGACTACCGCCACGGCATTTAATGCGACTACGGGAATATTTTCTAGTACACTCGCCGCTCTCGGGGCGACTATCACTAATGGTATCAGTGCCGCTTCAGCCGCCATCACCAACCTGCTCACGACCGGCTCCTTGACAGTCTCCGGCACCGCTACCACTACCAACTTAGTGACGACTAACACAGCCACCCTAGCCACCACCACCATCACCAACCTCACCAATACGAATGCTACTTTTACCAACGCCACTTCTTCAAGTTTATATACAACAGCCCTACATGCCGTGACAGCT
>MFMT01000023.1 GCA_001783565.1 Candidatus Kaiserbacteria bacterium RIFOXYD1_FULL_42_15
AACAATTTGCTATACTGTTAAAATCAAAATTTATGACAACCCAACCAAATAATCCACTTCATGGCATCACCCTAAAAGCGCAAGTTGAGGGATTGGTTGAAAGATATGGTTGGGAGAAGCTCGGTCAACGAATCGCTATCAAATGTTTTATTGATAAACCTAGCATTTCATCGAGCTTAACTTTTCTCCGCAAAACCCCCTGGGCAAGAACAAAAGTAGAACGCCTCTACCTACAAACCCGCAGCCCAAAGAAAAATAAATAATGGTTGATATACGGTGTTAGAAAATTAATTATAAATTTATGACAAATATTATTGAGGTGGAGATGAGAGGGCCGATAGGCTTGTCCGACAAGCAACGAGTTTCTGAATTTCTTGGTAAGGAGGGTATTTTTAAGACAAAGAAAGAAAGAGTCTTAATTGATTACTCAATGTTTTTACCAAATCAAGGTATTTCTCAAAGAACAAAGGACATCAGACTTCGGACGACTAACGGTGTGTCAGAAATTGTAATTAAAACCGGCTCATGGGGAGGCAACGACCAAAGAAACGAATATAGTGCCAAAACTGAAAGTACTTTTGATAATTTAGTTCAGATATATAAGCTACTGGGTTATAGCAAGGGTATGTTGTGTGTGCGATACACTAACGTTTTTGAGTACAAAGGAATTGAAATAGCCATAGTGGAAGTTCCAAATCATAGTTATTACTTTGAGGCCGAGTTAGAACTTCAGCCTGGTGATGATGTTAATAAAGCGCAGGAAGAAATAAATACAGTATTAAAAGAATTGCAGCTGGAATCATTTTCTGATGAAGAATATTTCAAATATATCGAAACCCTGAATAAGGAAGTAAACACCGTTTTTGATGCCAATCTTGTAGAAAATGATTATTTTAGGAAAAACTACAACGTCTAAACTTAAATTTAATTTAAACAAACCGGACACAAGCACAACTGGCGCTGGGTTTGTTTATTCGGTATCTTTCTAAATGGCACTATATCTGCTAAGCTAGCGAAGATATGTCACTATCAGTCGGGATTGTTGGGTTACCAAATGTCGGGAAATCGACGCTTTTTAATGCCCTTACAAAAAACTCAGTGCCAATGGAGAATTATCCGTTTTGTACTATTGACCCAACTGTGGGGGTGGTAGCTGTACCTGATGGGCGGTTGGCTACTCTGGCCGGAATCTCTGGTACTGATACTATTATCCCAGCCATTGTGGAATTTGTTGATATTGCTGGACTCGTAAAGGGTGCTTCGGCTGGTGAAGGGCTGGGAAATAAATTCCTGGCCAATATTCGTGAGACGGATATGATTTTGGAAGTGGTGCGTATTTTTGAGGATAGTGATATTCATCATGTCTCGGGACAGGTAGACCCACTCGGTGATATTGAGGTAATAAATCTAGAATTAATACTAGCTGACGCCGAGACAGTAGCCAAACGTTTGAATAATGTTGAACGTGACGCTAAGCGTGGAGACAAGGATGTAATTGTTGAGCGTGATGTTTTGGCACGAATGTTGCCACATCTCGAAGCTGGACAGCTGGCCAATCAGCTTGAAATGAACGAAGCGGAAGTCAAGGCGGTCAAGAGTATTCACCTCCTGAGCATGAAGCCGTTTTTGTATATTTGCAATAAGAAAACTGATGCCTTTAATCTCGATGAACAAAATGACGATCGTTGGCAATCATTGCTTGAGTTTTTTGAAAACACTAATAGCGAATACGTGGTGGTTGACGCAGGGATGGAGCACGAGCTCAAGGATCTTTCTGACGATGAAAAAAATGAATTTCGTCGCGAATATGGAGCGCAGGATAGTGGGGTAGGGACACTTATTCGCGCTTGCTACGACCGTCTCGGATTGATGTCTTATTTTACCACTGGAGAAAAAGAGACTCGCGCTTGGACAGTGCCTATCGGTAGTACCGGACCAAAGGCGGCCACCGCCATCCATACAGATTTTGAAAAGAAATATATTCGCGCTCAAGTAGTGACGTTTGATGACTTGGCAGCCGCCGGTTCAAAAACTGTGGCCAAAGAGCAAGGCAAAATGCGTACTGAGGGTAAGGATTATATCGTAAAAGATGGTGATGTGATTGAGTTTATGATTTAAGAATATGAAGACGGACGACGTGGATTGCTCAGCTCTGACTCGCAAAGACGACGAAGACGGATGGTGTGGATTGCCGCGCTCCCGCTCGCAAAGACGGACGATGGTGGTTTATGTCGAGCGTTGACGTCTTTGCGAGTCATTACACCACAGTGGAATGACGTGGCAATCCATGACGGACGTGGATTGCCACGTTCATTTGTATTAGCATACAGATTTCACTCACTCGGTCATAAAAATAAAACTACACTACGTTACGTCTTATTTTTACGACACTCGTTCGTTCATCTGTAGGGGATGACGGGGCGATCTAGGGTGTCATAAATTACTTGTCACAAAAAATTTAATTAGGGGTTAAACCCCTAACTCTAGCTCCCCTCCATCGGAGGATTGGCGCGCTGGACTGGGCTAATGATTGTCGGCTTCCACTCTGCTGTTATTTCTGTATTTTCCTTTTCGTACTCTCTGATTTGATGGGTGAGGTATTGTTGGAGACGTTTGGCGTGCTGTGGAGTGAGTGAATAGATTGTGCCTTGATTTCCTGAGCTGATACCCATCACGAAAAACTCTGGTGTGAAGGCGATGTTGATACTTTCGGCAAACAACTTCGGAGCATTTTTTAAGTCATCTGGTTTCATATCTATGCATTATAACGCTGAATGTCTAAATGTGATAATAAACAACAACTTTACCTTGAAAACAGGAGTATAATATTAGTATATGGAAAAAAATACAGCCAAGCACTTTGTGCTACAACTCGGGTCACTTATTAGTTTATATTTATCTTTATCATTTTTAATCACACTTTTATTCGGAATAATTAATCTCACGTTCCCTAATGCCAGTGAGGGCTATTGGGTTATCGAGAGTGCCAGCAATAGCGTGCGTCTTGGTATTGCAATGGTGATAGTGTTTTTTCCAACTTACTTAGTACTAACCAGAGCGGTCAATCGCACCAGGCGCTCTGATACAGACCACGCTTATTTAGCACTAACCAAATGGCTAATTTATCTGTCACTCCTAGTCGGCGGTGGAATTTTGCTTGGTGATTTAGCTGTTGTCATTATGACTTTTCTTAATGGTGACATAACCATGCGCTTTATCTTGAAGGCCGTCACTATGTTGGTTATCATCGGCTTCGCCTTTTACTACTACCTTCTAGACGCCCAGGGGTACTGGATAAAGAACGAGAAGAAATCAGTCGGGTATGGTGTTGTCGTTACAATCATTGTTTTGGCCGTAATTGTATTTGGATTTTTCCATATTGCCACGCCAGGCATGGTTGCTGCTATGAAATTGGATGAAAAACAAATTCAAGACTTGCAACAAATCCAATGGAAAATAGAATCAGTAATCACCACTACTTCAGCGCTACCGACAACTCTAGAAGATGCTTTCGCTGGGTTTGCCATACCAACAGCGCCGGCAGGGCGAGAAGATTATACTTACCAAGTAACTGATGTCGGGTTCCAACTTTGTGCCACTTTCTCGCAGGCCAGTGAGGGTCAAATGGGTGTAGATATTTACGCCAACCCAGTTGATTTAACTAGACCGGTTAAAAATGCCGACAGTTGGCAATACAAGGCCGGACGTTACTGCTTTGAACGAATCGTAAAGTAGTATAATTTAGTCTGAGTGTTAAGGCCGGCGCATGGCGCCGGCCTTAACTTTTTACATAGCATAAAACTCATGGCATACTAATGAATACATTATTTATTTTCCAGTAAGCGTTTGGCGGAATATGCATAAAAAAATCAATCACCAAGAAATTGAAGCAAAGTGGCAAAAGCAGTGGGCAAATAGCGCGATCTATCACACTACTGAAAATCCTGACAAACCAAAAACCTTCGTGCTCGACATGTTTCCTTATCCATCGGGAGAAGGTCTTCATGTTGGACATCCCAAAGGATATATTGCCACCGACATCTACTCTCGTTTCAAACGCATGACGGGACATGAAGTACTTCACCCAATGGGATGGGATGCTTTTGGCTTACCGGCCGAGAACTACGCCATCAAGAATAAAGTACATCCCCGAGTGGCAGTAGAAAAAAATGTTGCGCGCTTCAAGGAACAGCTTGGTGTTCTTGGTTTTGATTATGATTGGGATAGAGAAATAAATACTACCGACCCTGCCTACTATAAATGGACGCAGTGGATTTTTCTACAACTGTTTAAAAAGGGGTTGGCTTATGAGTCGTATGAACCTATCAACTGGTGCCCTGGTTGTCAGACAGGATTGGCAAACGAGGATCTCGAGAGTGATGGCACTTGTGAGCGTTGCGGTAGTGTAGTTGAAAAGAGACCGATGCGTCAGTGGGTATTAAAGATTCGTGAATATGCGGACCGAATGCTCGATGACCTAGACATGCTTGAGTGGCCAGAACATATCAAAGAAGCTCAGCGTAATTGGATAGGCAGGTCAAAAGGAGCAGAGATAGATTTCAAACTTTTCTCACCTAGGACATCCGATGTCCTAGGTGAGAATGAAGAAATTGGCGAAGTTACAGTTTTTACGACTCGACCAGATACTCTCTACGGGGCGACTTATTTAGTGCTGGCTCCCGAACATCCATTTATAGAAAATGAGATAGAGAAAATTGAAAATAGAAAAGAAGTGGATGATTACATTGCTAAAGCTAAACAAAAAAATGAACAAGATCGCCTTGATGCTACCAAAGAAAAGACTGGGGTGAAATTGGAAGGTGTTACAGCAATCAACCCAGGAAGTGGAGAAGAGATACCGGTATATATTGCGGATTATGTGCTCGCCAGTTATGGCACCGGCGCCATTATGGCTGTCCCAGCACATGATGAACGTGATTTTGAGTTTGCTACTAAATTCGGTGTTGAGATAAAGCAGGTGGTAGCACCATTCATTAAAGCTGATGGTGAGGACTCACCCAGAGATGGTCTTGAGACTTTAGAAAGACCCTGTATAGACATAATTATTGAGCATCCAAATAATGGTACTTTCTTAATACAGAAAGAAAAGGATGGGGATAGAAACCTTATACATTTTGTAGGAGGCGGTGTTGATGGAGAGGATGATATGACAGCTGTGACTAGAGAGCTCTTAGAGAAGACAGGATTTTCCGAATTTGAATTTATGTCGAATAAACCAGTATTTACTACAAAATCCATTGGTTATCGTCATAGTAAGAACAAGAATCAGCAAGGCGTTAGTAATTTTTATCACATTAAACTAACTGGTCTGGGGCAGGTACGTTCGGAGATAGAAGATGGTAAACATACAGTTGAGTGGCTGACGAGAGAAGAGATTACAAAACAAATAACCTGGGCCTGGCATGCAAGATCTTGGGCTGCCTTGAATGGAGAAATGGTATCCACCAATTTGGGAGTTTTAGTAAATTCTGGAGAATTTGACGGAATGAATTCAGAGGAAGCTAAGAAAGCTATCGTTGAAAAAGTTGGTGGGCGGATGACTAATACTTATAAAATTCGTGATTGGGTGTTTTCACGTCAGCGTTATTGGGGAGAGCCAATTCCGATTGTTCATTGTGAGAAATGTGGACCAGTAGCTGTTCCTGAAGATCAATTGCCAATAACTCTACCAGAAGTCGAACGCTACGAGCCGGCTGGAGACGGACAGTCGCCACTCTCAACTATTCCCGACTGGGTCAACACCACTTGTCCGCAGTGTGGAGAAGCAGGCAAGCGCGAGACCAACACAATGCCACAGTGGGCGGGCTCGTCTTGGTACTACCTACGCTACATGGATCCAAAAAATGACCGAGAGCTAGTATCAAAGGAACGTGAAAAATATTGGGCACCGGTTGATATTTACGTTGGCGGTGACCATGCCGTGCGCCACCTTATTTACGCGCGGTTCTGGCATAAATTCTTGTATGACATTGGTGTTGTATCTACCGTAGAACCATTCCAACGACTCGAATTCCTTGGTTTTATTCTAGCTGAAGACGGACGAAAAATGAGTAAGCGGTGGGGAAATGTTATCAATCCTGACGACATTGTGGCGTTAGTGGGGGCAGACAGTTTGCGTGTCTATGAAATGTTCATGGGTCCGTTTGAAAATACTATCGCCTGGTCCAAAGACGGACTGGCGGGGGCCTGCCGTTTCTTGGAACGAGTTAATGGATTAAGTGCCCACCTGACTGACAATGAATCAGAATCAGTACAGAGACAACTTCATAAGACTATTAGGAAGGTGGTCGAAGATATTGAAAGCTTCAAATTCAACACGGCCGTCAGTGCCATGATGATATTTATTAATGAAGCGGAAAAGAATGGGTTGTCACAAAAGACTTTTGAGCAATTCTTGCAAATTCTGGCACCATTTGCACCACACTTGACTGAGGAACTTTGGCAAGAACTCGGTCACAGCAACTCCATTCATCTGGAGTCGTTCCCTGTCGCAGACGAGGAATTAGCCAAGGACACAACAGTTGAGATTGGAGTTCAGATTAATGGCAAACTACGTGGCAGTATTGAGGTAGCTCCTGATGCCCCGGAGAGTACTGTAACCGACATGGCCAAGGGCAATAGTGTAATCGCCAAGTACCTTGATCAGGCGGAGATTAAGAAAGTGGTCTACGTACCCGGACGCATTCTTAATTTCATTATTAATTAGTTTGTTTGAATAAAGTACCTGTGCTAGTTAAACGTGGATTGCCACGTCACTCCGCTATCGCTCCATTCCTCGCAAAGACGGCCAGCGTAGCTGACCGTCGACGACTAAAACTAAAGTTTTAGTCGTCTTTACGAGTGAAACGCAGCAATCCACGTCGTCGTCCCGTCTGTCTTTGCCTGCCTGCCCTGCATGCCATGCCTGCGCATGCAGGGCAGGCATGGCATGCAGGCGAGTGGCAACGAAGCAATTTACGTTTGATTAACATTGGTGTCTATAACTATGTTGACGTATATCAATTCGCATGATATAAATACACTCACGCATTGAGCTACAAAACTCACCCATAGATTAAATACCCTTAATATTATGATTTCATTCAAACCAAAACAAGTTACAAAAAAATTGCTTTCAGCTCTACCTGAACGCGCTCGTGATGTTCTCACCAAACGCTATGGTCTTGGCCAAGATAATGAAACTTACACTCTTGAATCAATTGGTCAGACTTATGGAATCACTCGAGAACGAGTACGACAGATTGAAAACTATGGTATTGCCGCTATTCGTAAATCCGCCATTTATACAGAAAATACGGCTATGTTTGAAGAATTACGTAGTCTTATTAAACAGCTAGGTAACGGTGTTGTGGCTGAAAAAGTTTTACTTGATTCCTTAACTAAGGATGTTGTCATTCGTAATCACCTTTATTTTCTTTTGATAATTGGTGATGCCTTCTCTAAGGGTAAAGAAAACCCTCTCTATACTAGCCGTTGGTTTACAGAAAAGAAAATTGCTGAAATAGTTGAAAAAGCACTCAAGAATGTACATGGTACTCTCAATCGAGATGACTTAATTAGTGAGCAGGAAATTCTAAATCGTTTTCGTAATGAATTGATTGAAATCGCCGATAAACAGGACGATGAAACATTAAAGCGATGGCTGATGATTTCCAAACAAATTGGTCAAAACCCTCTTGGAGACTGGGGTCCAGCTGATAGTCCCAACGTCCGAGTAAAGGGAATTCGTGATTATGCTTATTTAGCGGTGAAGCGACATGGATCGCCAATGCATTTCAAGGAGGTTTCGGTAGCCATTAGTGATTTATTTAACCATAATGCACATGTAGCTACCACTCACAATGAACTGATCAAAGATGCACGCTTTGTTCTAGTGGGACGTGGTCTCTATGCTCTAACTGAATGGGGATATACCGCCGGAGTGGTTAAGGATGTTTTGCGTGAAATTTTGCAAGCTGAAGGACCGCTTTCTCGTGAAGAATTGATTGATAAAGTACGTAAGGAACGATATGTTAAAGACAACACTATTGTGGTAAATCTACAGGATGCCAATCTTTTCAAGCATTTAAGTAACGGTTCTTATACACTAGCTGAATAAAATTTACAATTTTGAAAATAAATAGATTACAGTGGAACAACTCTCCACTGTATTTTGTTTTAATGTACAATAGTAAATACATGGCGGATTTATTTAAGATACTACTTAGTGCGATAGCTGCTCCAATTTTGTTGGTGGTGGCATTTGTCGTTATGCGCTACACCTTTGCAATTATAGGGGTAGATTTTGGGCTGATAATATCAATTACCATCGCTTTAACTCCTATATGGTTACCGTTTGTTTTATTCTTTCTTCTCTTTGAACGCTGGATGGATTTTGTTCACTTAAAATTTTCTCTTGATAATGGACGAACGACTCTTCGTATCAAACTACCACAGGAAGTCCTGAAATCACCCGAAGCAATGGAGAGTGTATTTGCTTTAATTCACAACCCCAATAATTCAGACAATCTTTGGCAAACATACATTGACGGTCGACTACCTTTGATATTCAGTTTTGAATTAGTTTCAATTGGTGGTGACGTGCGTTTTTATATAAACATACCTACCAAGAAAACCAAAAATCTTATTGAAGCCCAGCTTTATGCCCAATTTCCCGGCATTGAAGTTACTGAAGAGATGGTTGATTATTCATCAGAGGTGGTTTGGAATCCAAAAAAATGGGAGATGATGGTCTTCCATATTGGAAAAAAGGAAGATCAAGTGTTCCCAGTCAAAACCTATATAGATTTTGGACTTGATAAACAGCCCAAAGAAGAACTTAAATTTGAGCCGATGGCGGCCATGCTAGAACAACTTAGTACCGCCAAGCCACATGAACGTTTCTGGATTCAAATTCTATGTAAGCCACACGTAAAGCGAAACTTTAAGAGTGGTTTTTTGAAATCCAAAGCTAGTTGGGAAGGTGATGTTTTCGCTAAAATTAGTGAGATGTTAGGTCGTGATCCTAAAAAGAAAACTGGTCCGGTAGAATTTGAAGAACAGCCACGCTTAACTGCTGGTGAACGTGACACGGTTGCGGCTATGGAGCGCAATGCTGGTAAATATGCCTACGAAACAGCCATTCGTTATGTGTATATTACCCCATTAGGAAAATTTGATGGTAACGCTCTGTTATTGTTAAAAACATTTTCCCAGTATGACATTATTAAGCGTAACGGATTAGGTGTTCGTTGGCGTACCGACTTTGATTACAACTGGTTCTCAGATTGGTCAGGAAGAAAAAAAATGGAACTAAAGAAAAAGGAACTTGAAGATTACAAAAAGCGCGTCTATACAGTCAGAGAGCCCATATCAAGGGTGGATGAACTGAAGATATTTACTGCCGAAGAATTGGCAACTATTTACCATATTCCGGGTAGCTCGGTTATTACCCCTGGACTATCCCGTATTCCATCAGCCAGACGTGAAGCACCGGCTAATTTACCAGTTGAATTACCTCAATAAAATAAAAGTATTTAATTATATGGAGCAAACAGTAACCCCAGAAATTCCCGAGAAAAAAACAAATCAGCTCAGATTTATTTTGTTAAGCATTATAATTTCTGCTTTATTACTATCTATAATAATTTGGTATATTACTTATTTTAAAAAACCTCCAGCTGAATTTCCGGTCGGTGAACCGATAGAGGTTACTCGAGGTATGAACATGGAAGGCATTTCGCACCTACTACAGGTGCGAAATGTTGTCCGCTCTAGTTTATTTTTGAATTTTGTTCTTTTAACTAAATATAATCCAGCCGATATTAAGGCCAGCACCTATGTTTTTTCTGAACCATTAGATGTTTTTGGTGTAGCAAAACGTTTATCGGAGGGTGATTTTAATTCCAATTTGGTCAGGTTCACTCACCGTGAAGGAGAGAGGGCACTATATATTGCCGAGACGGCTAAAAAACAGTTGGTAAATTTTGATCAAAATAGTTTTTTGAAAGAAGCTATCCCTTTGGAAGGAAAATTATTTCCAGATACGTATTTTATTCCCACAAATTATACCGCCCATGAATTGATAACCACTATGTTGGATAATTATGAAAAAAATATTAATCCCTTGCGTGATGACATTATCAAAAGTGGCTTAACCGAACAAGAAATTATTACTTTAGCATCAATTGTTGAAAGAGAGGCAAATTCTTCAGAATCAATGGGGCTAGTGTCAGGTATTCTTCGTAATCGCTTAGAATTAGGTATGGCCTTACAGGTAGATGCCTCAATAGAATATGTACTTGATAAAAGTTTGCAGGAACTATCTCCTTCTGACCTAGAATTAGATTCACTCTACAATACTTATAATCACCCCGGCTTACCACCAAGTCCGATTGGCAATCCTGGTTTAGAATCAATTCAAGCGGTATTGAATCCAACCAATTCAAAATATTTGTATTATCTGACTGACTCTGAAGGTATTTTTCACTATGCTAATTCCTTTGAGGAACATAAAGAGAACATTGCTCTTTACTTGAGATAGTTAAAAAATATGGTAGCGTACTATGAATTATGAACAAACAAATAACCGTTTTTGTTGGTCTTTCCGGTGGAGTAGACTCATCGGTAGCCGCTCTGCGTCTTTTAAAGCAAGGATATAAAGTGGTCGGAGTTTTTATCAAGGTTTGGCATCCGGATTTTTTGGTTTGCAACTGGGAAGCCGAGCGACTTGACGCCATGCGAGTGGCCGCCAAACTAGGCATTCCATTTTTAACCTGTGATGCTATCAATACTTATCGTGACGCTGTTGCTAAATATTTTATTGAAAGTTATCAAGCCGGACGAACACCAAACCCTGATGTTATGTGCAACAAGGAAGTCAAATTTGGAGTTTTTATGGACTTTGCCAAGAAACGTGGTGCAGACTTTGTGGCTACTGGACACTATGCCCAAAATAAGTTTATAAACGGCAAGCACTGGCTTGCTCGTGGTGTTGATACTAACAAAGATCAAAGTTATTTTTTGTGGACACTAACTCAGTCACAGTTAAAACATATTCTGTTCCCAGTTGGCAATTCATCTAAGGATGTAATTCGTAAAGAAGCGACTAAGGCAGGTTTGATAACTGCCCAAAAGAAAGACAGCCAAGGTGTTTGTTTTCTTGGTCATATTGATATTCCTGATTTTCTTTCACACTACATTGATCTTAAACCAGGTCATGTTCTCGACGAGGTTGGTAATGTAGTAGGTGAACACCAAGGTGCCTTTGTCTACACCATTGGTCAAAGACACGGCTTTACTCTAAATTCACCAGATAGTAATCGCGGACCACATTATGTTGTAGAAAAAGATCTATCAAAAAACCATTTGGTTGTGTCTGCGATTAAACCAATCATAAATACTAAAGAGAATCTAACACTTAGTGAGGTGCAATTAAATAATTCTCTACCGAAACAAGGAGAAATCCTAGCACAGACTCGTTATCGTCAAAATCCATTTTCAGTTACGGTAGCAATAAATAATGACAAGGATAAACTCTTATTAACAATAAATGAAACCACTGAAGTTCCAGCTATTGGTCAGTCCTGTGTATTATATCAAGGTGAAATTGTGCTAGGAGGTGGTATTATTTCATAGTGTCAATTTCTGTTCTTAAAGCTGATGGAACTACTGAATACTTCAAAATTGAGAAGTTGCGTCGTTCCTTACGTCGAGCAGGGGCAAACAATCAAGAGATTGTAACTGTTATTGAGGCGGTTGAATCTCACTTGTATGATGGTATTAAGACTCAAGAAATCTATCGTTTTGCTTTTGAAAGATTACGACAAGAGGGAATACCAGCAGCCACCAGATATTCTCTTCGTCGGGCCTTATTTGGTTTAGGCCCAACTGGTTTTCCGTTTGAACGTTTTTTGGGCAGGATGTTTAAGGCCGAAGGTTACAACACCGAAACCGGTATTATTATAAGTGGTCATTGTGCCACACACGAAATAGATATTGCTGCCTATAAAAGTGACCATAGTTTTATTGGTGAAGCAAAATTTCATGCCAGACCAGGTATGAAGTCCGATCTTCAGGTAGCCCTTTATTCTTATGCTCGGTTACTTGATTTACGTGATGCGCGTATTTGTGTTGATGATGTCTGCGGAGTGAAAGAATTCTGGCTAATTACTAATACCAAATTTACCACCTCGGCTGAAAAATATGGCCTCTGTGTCGGATTGAAAATGCTCAGTTGGGACTTTCCTCGAAAAAATAACTTGCATGACCGCATTGAACGGGCTAAGGTCTACCCAATTACCGTTTTGCATACTTTAACACCATCACAGATTTCCACTCTTTTTGAACATGATGTTATCCTTTGCAGTGAGATCATCAATAATCCTCATTACTTACACACCCTACACATAAATGAAGTTAAAGCCCAAGAAATTATTATAGAAGCAAATAACATCATAAATAATAACTCCACAAGCACCTAAATCTGAGTGGCTGTCAATATTCTTACCAAGCAGTGTTGATGTTATACTTATTAGGTAAGGATTTTATTTCAGCAATTCACAAAAAACAATATGTCAGAAAAAAAAGAAGAGACTCAAAAGACGGTAATAGCGTTTATAGTCGGTTTACTTATCGGAGGATTACTAGTTTGGGCATTTAGTGGTACCGAAAGCGTCGCACCAAAAAGTACTACTGATGACAAGGTTGACACCACTGCCACAACTGATAGTAAGTCAGACGATACAAAAACCGCTACTATAGATGAGAAAAAAATAGTAGTTACACCAGAGCCTACAGCCGTCCTACCAGTAGGAGATGGTTCAGTTAAGGTTGCAGATGACCAGGCAGCTGGATCAAGAGTTGCTTTAGCATCAGCTACATTCCCAATCAAAGAAGGTTGGATTGGTGTTCGTGACTATGACAATGGTAATCTAGGTGGTCTTCTCGGCGTTGTTCGCTTTAGTGAGGAACAAGGTTTGGTACCAACCACAATTATCCTGCAACGGGCAACTGTAGCCGGAAATACTTACGCAGTTATTTTCTATACCGAAAGCGGCGACCGTAAATTCAGTCTGGCTAACGATGTTCAGGTTGATAAGATTTTTGCCACCTTTACTGCCAAATAAAACCTGCTGAGATGTTTGAAAAATCCCTCGCATGAGGGATTTTTCTTTATGGCATGGAACCAATACTAAATTGCCCTGAATTGGCGCGTCGTTGCGTTGACACTCCATTTTTTGCAATGACAAACAGTGGTAAGCAAACGTGGATTGCTTCACTCCGTTCGCCTGTCTGCCATGCCTGCGCATGCAGGGCAGACAGGCAAAGACGGTTGTCTGTTCTGCCTGTTCGTCTTTGCGAGGAGCTTGTGACGAAGCAATCCAGAGTCTAATAAGTTAAATCTTTCCAAGAATTGTGGGTGGTAATTGGTGAAGGTATCGGTATAATGATTGATATGGCTGATTATACAAAAAAATATAACCCAAATAGAAGTACTGAGTGGAATTACGGCGGAGACAAGTGGCGACTCTCTCGCTCTAAGATTGATTTTTTTGTTGAATGTCCTCGTTGTTTTTACCTTGATAATAAACTCGGTACTAAACGTCCCGGCTTTCCATCATTTAACTTGAATCTTGCCGTTGACGAGCTTTTCAAAAAAGAGTTTGATGTTCACCGAAAAAATAAGACCCCCCACCCAGTAATGGAGCAATACAAAATAAAGGCAGTTCCTTTTCAACATGAAAAAATGGATGTTTGGCGTGACAACTTTGTCGGTATCGAATACGCCCATCCCGAGACTGGCATGACCGTTTCAGGCGCAATTGACGATATCTGGATAACGCCGTCCGGAAAACTTATCATTGTGGATTATAAATCAACCTCAAAAGACGGTTCGATTACAGAACTGTCAGACAGCCCTTGGGACCAACAATACAAGCGTCAGCTCGGCGTTTACAAATGGCTGCTGGAGAAAAACGGCTTCAAGGTCGAGGATGTCGGTTACCTAGTGTATGCCAATGCCAGTAAAGATGAGGTTGGTTTTGATAACAAACTGGTTTTTGAAACCACCATGGTCCCTGTCGAGGCAGAAACGGAATGGATTGAGCCAACTTTGAAAAAAATTAAGACCTGTCTTGATGACGAACACCTACCCGCTATAGGGGAGAAGTGTGAATTTTGTCCCTATCGTGAGGCCTGTGGCAAAAAACTGCAACATATCCACGCACGCCAATTAGCTCAAAGTAAATAAGAAATTTACGGGTCTCACCCTTAAATTTGAAACAAAGATATAGAACTAGTTATTTTATGACCTTATTTCGGGAAAAAGTAAAAGATATCGTCTGTTCAATTCCAGCTGGCAAGACCATGTCATATAGCGAGGTGGCAGCCAAGGCAGGGTATCCACGAGCTGCCCGTGCAGTTGCTAATATCATGGCTACCAATTATGATCCAGATATACCTTGCCACCGAGTAATCCGCTCTAATGGCCAATTAGGCGGGTATAATCGTGGCGGAGAAGAAGCCAAACGTGTTATATTAGAAACAGAAAAAATTAAATTATAATTCTTATGTTTATTACAGATTCAACACTACAACGTTTAGAGAAAGACCGGAATACACTTATTACAAATCAAACCGAAATGCGACGAGACGCCAATACCCTTCGTGCTCAGATGCAGGTAAAGATTCAAGAAGTACAACGTGATTTTGAGTATCGAATTGAAAAAATCGAACACGACCTTGATGAAATTGAAAGGAAGATTCCAGCTCTTACACATCAAATTGAGCAACGAGGCAAAGAAGTGCAAAAGAAATATGACGATGAGCAGAAAGAATTAAATAAAGCAGTATAACAATTGCTATCAAGCTTTATGTACTCCTACCGCATTGAACAAGCTATCCGCGCTGCTGCGGTACTCCATCGTGAGCAATCACGAAATGGTTCAGTACCTTTTCCGTTTGTAACTCATCTGTTTTCGGTAGCAATGTTTTTGCTCGATTTTACCAAAGACGAAGACGTGATTATAGCAGCACTACTGCACGATACTATTGAAGATACTGACTACACGATTGAAGAGCTGAAAGAAGACTTTGGTGAAAAAGTAACGGAAATAGTATCGACACTAACCGAACCCAAATACCACAAAGATAAAAAGCTAAACTGGGTTGAAAGTAAAACGGCCTACGCAAAACAGTTAAAAAATGGTCCCACTGAAGCAGTACTAATTGCAGCGGCTGATAAAATTCACAATTTTCGCTCCAGCGTAGAAGAATACTACGATGATCACAATCGCTTTCTGCAAGATTTCGGCAAACATTTAGATGAACGCCTAGAAGTTTACCAAACTATTTCTAACGTATTTAATAATCGGCTCGACGGTCCTTTACTTAAGGAATACAACCACGTTTTTGACGAATATAAGAATTTCATTTATGACATCCAAAAATCACAACGACAAGAAAAATTTTAACTACACCATCACAACAAATCTTCCTAAATTAGGCACAATTAAAAATGAGTGGGATTTAAAAAAGCAGTACTATACTAGCCACACCGACACACAAATTGAAGCAGACGTCCTAGCTACCGAAAAAGCACTCAAAAACTTTGCTAAAAAGTGGCGTAGTAAAAAATTTACTACCGATGTAAGACTTCTTAAACAGGCCCTGACTGAAAGTGAAGTAATGTCAGGTAATCCAACATTCTCAAGACCAATGCGCTATTTTAGTCTTGTCACCGCACTTAATACCGCAGACTCAGTTGCCGAAAAACAAATATCGCTTATTGGTAACAGACTGCGTAAAGCGAGTAACCAAGTACTTTTTTTTACGCTCGAATTAGGCAAGATATCCAAAGCTGAACAAAAAAAACTGATAAACCATGCTGACCTTACACATTTTCGTTACTACCTTGAAGAACTTTTTGCTAGCGCCAAGTATCATTTGACAGAAGACCAAGAAAAAATTATTAGCTTGAAAAGCCGTCAATCATACGGGCGCTGGGTTGACATGACTGACAAAATTATTAGTCAACGTCACATTGTCTGGAAAGATAAAAGTGTTGCCTTACCCGAGGCGATCGAAATGGTTAACCTACAGACATTCGCCAATAAGCCGAAGCTCTGGGGACTAATAGTCGATCAACTTGAACAAATCAGTGAAATTGCAGAACATGAATTCAATGCCATTATCACTGATGTCCGCACCGAAGACGAACTTCGGGGTTACAAAAAACCCTATAGTGCCACTGTGTTGAATTACCAAGACAACGAAATAGCGCTTGAAAGACTATTGGCGGCGGTAACTGGTACCGGATTTAAACTTAGTCATAAGTTTTATAAACTGAAGGCAAAATATCACGGCGTAGAAAAACTCGAATATAGTCAAAGGAATGAAAGTGCTGGTGAAAGTGTGTCGATTTCTTATGATCAGGCCGTGACAGTTTGCCGTGACGTGTTCTATAGCGTCCACAAAGATTACGGCGAATTTTTTGACTCAATGCTAGAGAACGGCCAAATTGATGTTTGGCCAAAACCAGGCAAGACTGGTGGCGCTTTTATGTCTGCGGAGAATGGTCACCCCACCAATGTCATGCTTAATCATGTGACAAACTTTCAAGCACTTGAAACACTGGCTCATGAGATGGGCCACGCTATTCATGCCATGCGAAGTAAAAAACAAACACCGTTTTATTCAAATCACTCTATAGTGACAGCCGAAACTGCCAGCACATTATTTGAGAACTTAGTTTTTGATGCGGTTTTTGCGCAAGTGAGTAATGATGAAAAAGCCATTCTCCTCCATGACCGTATCCTTCGCGATATATCAACCATCCAACGCCAAATTGCATTTTTTAATGCCGAACTCGAAATTCATAACACCATTCACTTAAAAGGGGGGATGAGTGGCGAAGAGTTGCGGAACTGCATGCAAAAACACCTTCAGTCCTACCTTGGGGCAGCTGTAAATGTAACTGAAAAAGACGGCTACACATACGTTTATGTCGGCCATCTTCGCTACGGTTTCTATGTGTATTCATACGCTTATGGACTTATGATGAGTAGCATTATGTCGGGTAGATATCGCGAAGATAACAACTACGTTGAAAAGATTGACGAGTTTTTGTCACTTGGTGAATCAATGCTAATTAAGGACATTTACAAGAAAGTTGGTATTGATACCTCAAAAATTGATACTTTTGAAAACGCTCTCAAAAAACTTGGGGATGATATTGCTATGTTTGATAAACTACTAAAGAAAAAGAAGAAGCCCAGTAATGTTAAATAATTCCTTAATACAGCACTGAAGACCATTATTTAAGCGTCTATTATAATGATGTATATTTGCCTTAGTTATAATAGTTTAAACAATAACCCTCGCCAATCCTATTAAATTTGCTATAGTAACAGAGTTACAAATAGTTATTTTCTATGAGTGGAAATGAAATTCGTGCTAAGTTCCTGGCCTTTATGGAGTCCCGCGGTCACGCCATTATACCGTCGGCGTCTTTAGTGCCCCAAAATGACCCTTCGGTGCTTTTTAACACTGCCGGGATGCAGCCGTTAGTGCCATACCTGATGGGACAACCCCACGCGAGTGGCAGAAAGCGTATCGCCGACTCACAAAAATGTGTCCGCACCAATGACATTGACGAGGTGGGGGACAACACCCACTTGACCTTCTTCGAAATGCTTGGCAATTGGTCTTTGGGAGATTATTTCAAACAGGAAGCCCTGACCTGGAGTTTTGAACTACTGACTTCAAAGACCGAAGGATTTGGCCTTGACCCCAAGCGCCTATACGTCACTGTATTTCAGGGTGACGAAAACGCTCCTCGTGATGAGGAGGCCTATGTAATCTGGAAAGAAATCTTTGAAAAAGCTGGGCTCGATCCTGGGAAACGCATTTTCTTTATGGATGCAGACTCCAACTGGTGGAGCCCGGGGGACAATGGTCCATGTGGCCCAGACAGTGAAATGTTTTATGACGTGTCCGGCACCTTAACCGAGGGGCTGACAAGAGAAGAATTTATTGCCGCTGACGACCGCCAAGACATTGTTGAAATCTGGAACGATGTGTTTATGGAGTACGAGAAAAAGGACGGTAAGGTAGTGGGGAAGCTTGCCAAACAAAATGTCGACACTGGTTCGGGCCTAGAACGAGTCACCGCCGTAGTGCAAGGGAAGAGTGATGTTTTCGCTACTGACTTGTTCGTACCAATCCTTGATAAAATTGCCGAACACAGTTCCAAAGCTGACCCACGAGCAGCCAGGGTTATTGCTGACCACATTCGCGCCTCCACTTTCTTAATCGCCGACGGCGTCGCACCAGGCAACACCGACCAGGGCTATATTTTGCGTCGCTTGATGCGCCGGGCTATTCGTTATGCTGATACTCTCGGAATGCCGGCTGGTTCACTGGTGACACTAGTACCAGTTATCGTTAATTTGTATGGTGAAGCTTATCCCGAAGTGGCCGTCAATGAACAGAATATTGCTAGAGTAATAAGTACCGAAGAGGAACAGTTCCGCAAAACATTGGAAAACGGTCTAAAACAATTTAATAAAATCACTCTGCAGATTCATATGGTCAGCAAGATTGTTGACGGTAAAAAAGTAATTGACACTTCAGTTGCTCCGACCACTAAACAAGCCATCAGTGGTCAGAATGCTTTTGACCTATACACCACTTATGGTTTTCCAATCGAACTAACCGAAGAAATTGCCGCCGAAAAGGGTCTGGTAGTGGAGCGGAAAGGTTTTGACAAACTAATGATAGAACACCGTGACCTTTCACGGGCTGGAGCCGAGCAAAAGTTCAAAGGCGGTCTAGCTGACCATTCCGACCAAGTGGTCCAATACCACACTACCCACCACCTACTCCTTCGGGCCCTACAAATGGTTCTGGGTGACCAGGTAAAGCAACGCGGGTCAAACATCACTAACGAGCGTCTTCGTCTTGATTTCAGCAACGACACCAAAATGACCGATGAACAAAAAACCGAAGTCGAGAAAATTGTGAACGAGAAAATCGCTGCCGGTCTGCCTGTTATTCTCAACACCTTACCAAAAGAAGAAGCTGAACAACTTGGTGCTGAGCACGAGTTCGGTGCGAAGTATCCCGATACCGTCACCGTCTACTCGATCGGTCCAGTGGGCGCCACGGTTGAAAATCCAGATTTTGCAAACGCATTCTCGCTCGAATTCTGCGGCGGCCCTCATGTTACCAACACCTCTGACATTAAAGGAATTTTTAAAATCCAAAAAGAAGAATCATCATCGGCAGGTATAAGGCGGATTAAGGGGGTTCTCGGTTAACTTAAGCCATAGTAGGTAGTAATGGCGAGATGTCACACCTCTCGACGTCATTACGCCCGTCAGTACGTACGTACTGACGTCGAGTATAATTATTGCTAGTTATCCTAAGTAGTGTACAAAAGGCGACACCAAGTGTGCTTACCTTGTATACTATATTTACTCACATGAGTTTATTTTCCTCAGGAAAAAATAATGTTCGTTTTGGAGCTCTGATTGAAATCGGTTCTGGTAGTGTTGTTGTTTCAATAATAAAATCAGATGCTACAAAAAAGAATCCAGAGATAATTTGGTCACAACGTGAATTTGCTTCTTTAAAGTCAATCAAATCTCACGAGCAAGACGACAAAAGTATCATGGCAGTTTTAATGAACGTTATTTTACAAGTTAATAGCACTGGCTATAAAGTACTGAAAGCTTATGACCCAAATGCACGAATAGGACATGTGCAGATTTCAATCACAGCACCATGGTCATACACCATCAGCAAGACAATTGAATACTCAGAAGATCAAGAGTTTACTATTACGGCCGAATTAATAAATAACCTAATAGCCACCGCCCAAAAGAAGGTTGACAAAAACAAAACAGAAAAGGAAATCGCCAGCGAACACGGACTGACTGTCTTAACTAGAAGTGTCACCGACATTAGGTCTAATGGTTACAAGACCACCAAGCCATTGAATCAAAAGGCAAAAGCTATATCTATCACTCAGATTAGTGCCATCGCAGAAACAGCTATCACGGATGCTGTCATAGATTTACAGAGAAAAATACTTCCAAACGCTAATTTGAAAACGTTCTCCTTTATGATGATGTTTCAGGCCTTGGTACGAAAATTATATCCACAAACAAATGACTTTTGCTTAATTGATGTGACATATGAAGCTACCGAAATAGCCATTATCAGAAATGACACTCTTAAGTACTGCACCCAAACTGCTATTGGTGTAAACACTTTGGCACGAGGGTTGGCCAAAGTTTTAAGTATACCTCACGAAGAGGCACTGGCTTTTATGCGGGAGCCTTATTATTCAACAGCCCTCAAAACTCTTCCCGATAGTAAAATAATGGCCATGAAAGAAGTTTTGAAGAATTACCAAGTACAACTGGTAAAATTATTCAAAGAGACCGGTGATAATCTTTCCATACCACGGACTATGTTTTTACACGGTTCTGCGGGTTCAGACGGCATCTTACAAACACAAATGATGGATGAGGCCAAAATTGCCACCAGTTCTTCTTATGCTATATTCGAAATCTCAAGTGAGATTTTAACAAAATCCTACACTGCTGAACAAAAGAAAACACTATTTTCTGTCACCTCAGATACCAGTGTTTTGTTGGCAGCGCAGTTTTTCCACACAAAAGAGAGTCGGGGTAACTTTATTAGTAAATAACCAGCTATACTGTACAATATACTTATGACACAAAAATGGAATCTTCAAGATATCAGACCAGTCGAACCAAGACAGCGTCGCCGTTCAAGTACTATAAAAAATAGCGACCCTTCGGGTCAGTCTGATGTTATTGATACTAAGAATGGTTCAGAATTTGAGGTTTTACCATCTATATCCATTAACGACGGCAAAAAAAAGAGTCCAAGGCAATTATTCGTGGCCATATTTATCTTTGTAGCCGTGGTGGGAACTGGTATTGGTGTTAGTGCCTTAACGGCAGGGGCAGTAATTACTTTATATCCAAAGGTTCGTGATATTAATGTCAATGCTGAATTTACCGCTCTTAATACCAAAAAAACTGACAGTTTGTCTTATGAAATAATGACTATTGATGCTACAGGCGAACGACAAGTAACTGCCACTGGGCAGGAACAAGTGAAGAGTCAAGCTACAGGTGAAATTGAAATTACTAAAAGCACACCGGGAACCGAACGTCTAATTAAAAACACTAGATTTGCTACTACTGATGGTTTAGTATTTAGAATTCAAGAATCGGTGGTTATACCAGGAGCAGTAAAGAACGAGACTGGGGAAATGGTACCTGGAACCGTCAGAGCACAGGTCTTTGCCGATGAGGCCGGTGAAAACTATAATTTGCCTGCTAATACAATTCTTTCAGTCCCAGGTTTTAAGGAAGATGACTATACTGAACTTTACGATTCTATCAAAGCATCTAACTTGATGGCTTTTACGGATGGTTTTGACGGACCAAAGTTTATCATTGATGAAAATGAACTTGCTACCGCTAAACAATCTTTACAGATGGAATTACGAGATACTTTAGTTGCTCGTGTGGTTAGTGAAAAGCCGGCAAATTTTACTTCTTTTGACAGCTCAATTGTTATTACTTATACAGACCTGCCTTCAGCTCAATATGGTGACACACTGGTTACTATTCGTGAACAAGCCACTTTACAAATTCCACTTTTTAAAAATGCTGATTTTGCATCATTCATCGCCAAAGAAACAATAGTTGGCTATGATGCTAATGAATCAGTTCGGATTGATAACCTAGACACTCTAACCTTCCTATATTCAACTGCCAGTACCTCACAAACAAATCTGGCCAATATTGATAGCTTTACCTTTAAAATATCAGGAATCCCCAAAATTGTTTGGACCGTTGATCAAGAGAGAATGAAGGTGGATTTAATTGGTATGGAAAAAACTGCCTTTCCTGGTATTTTGGGTAAATATAGTGGAATTACCAAAGGTGAAGTGAAGGTTCGTCCTTTTTGGAAACGTAGTTTCCCAGACAAACTTGACCAGATTAAAATCGTTGAAGTTTTATCAACACCGTAGTTGTCTAAAACTATTGACGTTATGCGATTATTTTGATACACTCATGCCCGTCTAATGGATCAATCAGATATATCAAAAAAGGATGACCTTATCAACGGTACAGTAGAGGAAGCGCTACCTAATGCGCTTTTCCGTGTAATTCGTGATGATACAGGAGAATCACTTATTGCCTATCTGGCCGGCAAGATGAGACGTTTTAGAATTAGAGTTTTGGTGGGCGACAAAGTTTGTATGGTCATTGACCCCTACGGCGGAAAAGCTCGCATTAGTAAACGCTTATAAATATCACCACATGAAAGTACGATCGTCAGTAAAAAAAATGAGTCCGGATGATATTATCGTCAAAAGACGTGGTGTTGTTTTTGTTATCAATAAAAAGAAACCCCGCCATAAACAGCGACAAGGATAATTATCTATTATATGCGTATTTCAGGTATCAACATTCCCGACGACAAACAACTGGCTTATGGCTTAACTGCTATTTTTGGTATTGGTTTATCCAGATCTAAGGAAATTCTAAAGTCTCATAAAATTGATCCAACTATTAAGCCAACCGCTCTCACAACCGAACAAGAAAACGTCATTCGAGAAAGTGTGGAATTATTTACTATTGAGGGTGAATTAAAACGTGATATTTCTAGTAATATTAAACGTCTCAAGGATATACAATCTTATCGTGGTTCACGTCACAGTAAGCGCTTACCGGTTCGCGGACAGAGAACCAAGACTAATGCCCGCACTCTCAAGGGAGCCAAGAAAACTATGGGTAGTGGACGTCGTAAGCTCGAAAAGACTTAAAATTTAATTATTAAAATCACGTATTGACATATGGGTAAGAAACGTATAACAAAAAAGAGTGGGGGTTCGGATGTAGCGGGTTCATCTCGTGCTCTTAATCGTATCCCTAAGCGCAAGGTGGTCACTGGTAAATTAAATATCATGGCAACTTTTAATAATACTTTACTGACACTTTGTGACAACAAAGGAAATGCAGTCATGAGTGCCTCAAGTGGTGCGTTGGGATTCAAAGGGTCACGTAAGAGTACTCCATTTGCTGCCGCCAAAGTTGGTGAAATTATTGGTGAGAAAGCTCAGCAGATGGGTATGAAGGATGCAGAAATAATTGTCCGGGGAGTTGGTGCTGGTCGTGAATCTGCCCTGCGAGCCTTTGCTGGAAAGGGTATCGGGATTTTGAAAATCGTTGATATGACCCCTATTCCCTTTAATGGTGTGCGGGCACCTAAACCAAGACGTATTTAATTAAGTCATATATTCATTATGAAAATTGGTCCTAAATATAAAATTGCGAAGCGCCTAGGTGCTCCAATCTTTGAAAAAACACAGTCAGCTAAATTTGCTCTTTCTGAAGCCAAGCAGGGTCGTAACCGCAAGCGTGGTGGAATGGCTAGTGACTACAAAAAGCAATTGATTGAAAAACAAAAAATGCGATTTACTTATGGTATTAGCGAGAAACAACTTAGTCGTTATGTTAGTGACGCCACCGAAAAAAGTAATCAACCTATTTCAATTTTAATGGAACGTTTAGAGTTTCGCTTGGATAATGTTGTTTACCGCCTTGGTTTAGCTAAGACTCGTCGCTTTGCTCGCCAAATGGTAAACCACGGTCATATTTTTGTTAATGGTCGCAGACTAGATATTCCGTCACATAAAGTTTCTGCTAATGATATCATCTCGGTTCGTGAGCAGAGTAAAGGTAAGGGAATGTACACTTTTTTACCTGAAACTCATGAAAGTGTCAGTGTGCCAGTCTGGCTAAAATTTGATCTTAAATCCATGTCTGGAATAATAGTCGGCAGTCCGGTTTATCAAGCTACTGATTTCATGTTTGATCCAGAACAAGTGCTTGAGTATTATAGTCGATAGAAAGCGTGGTTTATTAAAGTAATTTATAACATTATGTTAGAAACAAATGTCACCCTACCTTCAAAGCCACGCGTTGTGTCGGAGGTTAATTTCCAAGGTGTTTATGAAATTGACGGGCTTTACCCCGGATATGGACATACACTAGGTAATTCGTTGCGCCGAATAATTCTTGCTTCGCTTCCCGGGGCGACTATCACTCAAGTCAAAATTGACGGGGTACAACATGAATTTTCTACAATCTCTGGTATTAACGAGGATGTTATTACTATTCTTCTAAATTTGAAAAGAGTACGCTTTCAGCTTCACGGTGATGAGGCAATGACTGTCACCCTTAAAAAGAAGGGTGTCTGCGAAGTTACCGCTACTGACATTACTTGCCCTTCTCAAGTCGAAATCCTAAATCCCAGCCAACATATCGCCGAGTTAACCGCAAAGAATGCTAACTTAGATATGGAAATCAAAATTGAGCATGGACTTGGTTATGTTCCTCGTGAAATTCATCAACGTGATAAGGTAGAAATCGGAACAATAGCCCTTGATGCCGTCTTTACCCCTATCAGACGCGCCAACTACGAAGTGGAAAACATGCGAGTTGGTGACCGAACAGACTACAATCGTCTCCGTATCTTTATTGAAACAGATGGTACTCTAACTCCACGCGAGGCGCTAGAAAAGTCAATTGAAATTATGATTCACCAACTTAATGCTATTATTGGTTTTCAAAATCAAGTTGATACACCGACAGTTAAAGCCGAAGCCAGTCAAGCAGTAGAAGCGAAAACAATTGACAATGAGATCTTAAAAACAAGAATCGAGACACTAGAACTTTCCTCTAGAACTCTACAGGCTCTTGAGCTTGCCAGCATCAGGACTGTCGGAGGGCTTGTGCGAAAGAGAAAAGATGATATTCTAGCTCTCGATGGAATTGGACCAAAAGGGGTTGAAGAAATTGTTATGCTCCTGGAAAAAATGAGTCTATCTCTGACTGAATAAATTATGCAACACGGAAATAAAAATCGAACCTTTGGGCGAGTGCGCAGTCAGCGGACGGCTTTAATGCGTGGATTGGCGGTGTCACTTATTCGTGATGGTAAAATCAAAACCACTGAAGCAAAAGCCAAGGAGCTAAGACCACTGATTGAACGCCTCGTAACCTACGGAAAGAAGAACACGCTCTCAGCTCGCCGTATTGTCGCTAGCCGTCTTGGTGAACCAAACACCAGCATCGTCAAGAAGGTATTTGATGTTATTGCACCAAAATTTACTGAGAGAGCTGGGGGTTATACAAGAATTATTAAAATGGGACGTACCCCAGCTGGACGGGACGAGGCAGTAATCGAATTTGTAGAATAATTATATGACTACAGAAATTACAAAAAAAGAATATTCTATTGATGCCTCAAACATGCGTTTGGGTACTTTGGCTACTCAGGCAGCTGCTATTTTACTTGGTAAAAAAACTCCTGATTATGCCCGCCATCTGACAGCCGATGTTAATCTTACAATTACCAATGTCAGTAAGCTCGACATTACTGAAAAGAAGAAGCAGGAAATTTATCAATCTTATTCTGGTTACCCAGGTGGTCGCAAGACTGAAACTCTTGACCATCTAGGAAATAGATTGGGTTATGCAGAGGTAGTGCGCCGCACGATTGCCGGCATGCTTCCAAATAATAAATTAAAGAAACCGATGCTTAAAAACCTAGTAATTACTGAATAATATGGCTACCAAAACAACTGAACGCTATATCGAAGGACTAGGACGTCGTAAAACTGCGACAGCTCGGGTGCGTCTTACACCGGCCAAGGAAACAACTATTTTGGTAAATGAGAAAGAATTGTCTGATTATTTCTCATATGCTGCTTTGCAACAAGATGTTACTTCTGTACTCAAGACAGAAGAAGCGGGAATTGAACATTATGCAATTACTGCCAAAGTGCTCGGTGGCGGACTTTCTTCGCAAGCCGAAGCTATCAGACTCGGAATTGCTCGCGCGTTGGTAAAGGAAAAAGCTACCCGCCGAATTGCTCTCAAGAAAGCCGGCTTCCTCAAACGAGATCCACGTTCAGTCGAGAGAAAGAAGTTCGGACTTCTCAAAGCTCGCAAGCGACCGGCCTGGAGTAAACGATAAATTCTGCAATCTGGCGTTGTCGCTACGAAAAATAAGATGTTCGCTGGACTATTTGTCCCACTCTCATTTTGTTTTCCTAGGCCCCTGGCCACATAGCAAAATATATCGTTTCCTAATTTAAAAATAAACGCGCAGCTTCATACGCTACGAAAAAAGACTCTGCCCGGACAGCTGTCCCCGTCGGGTCTTTTTTCCTGTTTCCTACAGAAACTGTCCACTCACTCACTACTTTGTTTCACTTTCAGTTCATAAAGTTGCAGTGTGAGTCTTGCGAAGTGACATTAAATCACTTCTCACGCATCACTCTGCATCTTACAAATAACGTTTCGTACATTGTTATAGGCACACTCTTATGGCGGTTAACTATACAACACTTCATTGAGTGTCTTCCCATCAAGTCCACAGTGTTCAAGGTTGTTATTATTCCACAGGCGGATTTTATTTTTAAGTTGTGTCGGATTTGAGAATGTATTTTTCTGATAAAACTTCTCCTCATCTTCACGATGGGAACGGCCATAAACACAAGAACTAAAGCCACAGTGGCAACACTGCGGCTTTCCATATTAATGCTACAATAAAACCATATGAACACCTCACCAAATATTCAGCTGATCCTCGATATTCTTAAAAATGAAGCTGATGGCAATGTAAAAGTAGCTTTAACTAAAATGACCAAAGATTACAAAATGACCTGGATGTACCAAGGAAAAGAAGATTTATTTCCGACTACCAGTAATGATGTAGATGCTGAACTCGAAGATGTCTATCCTATCAAGGGTCGTGAGTATGATATTCGTAACATTGCCGAAGGTGAAAATGTCGTGATGATTGAAATGATTGAAAGTTATCCCGATCCAGACGATGGACAAATGTATCGAACGCCGCAAGTGATTGTTCTTGAGTTAAAGGACGGTTTGATTCGTACCGGCAGACACTATACTGACCCACGATTGTCGTTTATGAAACTGACGAGGGAGCAGCTGGACAGTGTTTTGCGCGATACAAAAACCAAGAAAATAATCTCGGAATAATTTCTCGGGTGTAGTCAGATATGATTTATACTTGCATGACCCAGTAATCACGTTTGAAAAATTACTTTTGATTTGTTTATTCCTCCCTAAAGTTCAATACTATTGAACTGTGAGAGAATTTTTTGTTTCTTTGACACCATTGCTTTTCAGCGTTATAATGTAAATATGGTGAACAAAAAAGAACACAATCCCAATCAGGATGACATCGAAATCACCAGCGAATCGTCTGAAATTATGGAACCTGAATTGGAGGATGTTGAAAATACAGCAAATCAAAAAATTAAAATTTTACGAGATAAACTTAAAGAAACAGAAGCTAAACTAATGGACTTACGTGAAGAACTTCAGCGCTCGAAAGCAGATTTTTTAAACGCTAAACGGCGGCTTGAGGAGGAACGTTTACAAGATCGTAAACGCACGATAAATAAACACATAGAAAAACTACTCCCCATTTGCGACAGTTTTTATCTAGCCATGTTAGATAAAGAAACTTGGGCTAAAGCCGATGAAAAGTGGCGATTGGGTATAGAGGGGATTTATAGTCAATTAATGTCGCTATTGAACTCTTATCAAGTTTCTGGCTATGACCCAACTGGTGAAGTGTTTGATCATAATCGCCATGAGGCACTAGCTATGGTACCTGTTACAGAACCCGAACAAGACAACCATGTATTAACCGTTATTCAACTTGGTTATGAAATTATCAACAGTGATCATACTGACATAATCAGACCAGCTCGAGTGACTGTTGGAGAATTAAAAAGTAATTAAATTTATAAATAAAAAATTAACTTTAACATTATGGCAAAAATTTTAGGAATTGATCTTGGAACTACTAACTCAGCTATGGCCATCATTGAGGCAGGTGAACCAACCATTATTGAAAATATTGAAGGTGTCCGCACTACGCCATCTGTGGTGGCGATATCAAAAACCAATGAGCGTTTGGTGGGACAAATTGCTAAACGCCAAGCCGTAACTAACCCTACCAACACTATCTATGGTATCAAGCGCTTCATGGGGCACACCTTTGATGAAGAAGCGGTGCAAAAAGACAAAGCTATCGTACCGTACGAGATAAAGAAAGGAAGCGACGGTGGCGCAATAGTGGTAATGGGTGGCAAGGATTATCGACCAGAGGAAGTATCAGCTATGATTCTTACTAAGTTGAAGGCAGACGCAGAAGCAAAGACTGGTGAGAAAATAACCGAAGCAGTTATTACAGTGCCAGCTTATTTTAATGACTCACAGCGAAAAGCGACCCAAGATGCTGGCAAGATTGCTGGACTCGAAGTTAGACGAATCATAAATGAGCCAACTGCGGCTGCTCTGGCTTACGGCTTCAATAAAAAAAAGGAAGAGAAGATTGTTGTTTTTGACTTTGGTGGTGGAACCTTTGATGTGTCAGTACTTGAAGTCGGTGATGATGTCATAGAAGTACAATCTTCAGATGGTGATGCCCATATGGGTGGACGTGATATTGATCAGGATATTGTGCAATACTTAATTGACACTTTCAAAGGCTCTGACGGCATCGATCTTAAAAAGGACAAGTTGGCCCTGCAACGACTCGATGAAGCAGCCGAAAAGGCTAAATTGGAGCTTTCAACTACCAGTGAAACTGAGGTTAACATCCCTTTTATTTCTTCTGATAGTGACGGCCCAAAACATTTACAAATAAAGATTAGTCGTGCCAAGCTTGAGGAAATTGCTCACGAATATATTGACCGTTCAATTGAGATTACCAAACGCTCTATGGAAGCATCTGGATTGAAAATTTCAGAAATTGATGAAATTATTTTAGTTGGTGGTCAGACTCGTATGCCAGCCATCATATCAGCAGTTAAAGAATTATTTGGCAAAGAGCCAAATAAAAGCATAAATCCAGACGAGGTGGTCGCTCTCGGAGCTGCCATTCAAGCTGGTATTTTCCAAGGAGACGTTCAGGACATTACACTGGTAGACGTGATTCCTCTCTCACTAGGTATCGAAACCATGGGTGGAGTAACCACAAAATTAATTGAGCGAAATACTCATATTCCAACCAAAAAGGAACAAGTATTCTCGACCGCAGCTGACAATCAGACTTCGACTGAAATTCACATCACTCAGGGTGAGAGATCGATGGCTACTGATAACAAATCACTGGGACGATTTGTGCTTGATGGTATTCCACCAGCACCACGAGGTATTCCGCAAATCGAGGTGGCCTTTGATGTTGATAGTAACGGTGTGCTTAAGGTGACTGCTAAAGATAAAGCCACTGGAAAAGTTCAATCGATTAAAATTGAAGCTAGTTCAGGTTTATCAGACACTGATATTGAGCGCATGAAAAAAGAGGCGGATGATCACGCCGATGAAGACACCAAGAAAAAAGAGCTCATCGATACAAAAAATCATGCCGAACAAATGATCTATACAGCCGAAAAAGCTTTGAAGGATCATGGCGATAAAGTTTCATCTGAAATTAAAGATGATGTTACTGCTAAGATTACATCCCTAAATGATGTGAAATCCAAGGATAACAAAGAGGATATTGCCACCGCCACCGAAGCGCTCAGTTCAGCCATGCAGAAAATTGGTGAAACGATGAATAAAGAGACAGCTACTGAAACATCCACAGAAGCTACTAAGGACGGAGAACAAGTACGCGATGCGGAAGTTAAAGAAGAAAACTCAGACAATACTGGAAAATAGTGCTAGAAAATGAGTGCAAATTTTATTTTTGCACTCATTTTCTAACTGTGGCATAATTACCTAAACTATGAAAGATTACTATCAAATTCTCGGACTTCAAAAAGGTGCCTCTCGCGAGGAGGTTAAGAAAGCTTTTCGCAAGCTTTCTTCGCAGTATCACCCCGACAAGAAAACTGGTGACGAATCCAGATACAAGGAAATAACCGAGGCCTACGCTACCTTAGGCGATGAAAAGAAAAAGGCCGAATATGATACCTATGGTCATTCATTTAGTGGCGGAGGCGGTAATACTGGTGGTGGTGGACAAGGATTTGGTGGTTTTAATTGGGCTGATTTTCAGAACGCTGGCCAGGGTGGGGAATTTGAATTTGACATTAGTGATATTTTTGAAAACTTTGGCTTTGGTGGTGGTAGACAAAAAACTGCGCGCGGGCGAGACATTTCAATTGACATTAATTTAGGATTTGAGGAATCAATTTTCGGAGTGATTCGTAAGGTTCTTCTCACTAAAAATAATATTTGTCAATCATGTAACGGTACTGGTGCTAAGACTGGGACAGAAATGAAAACCTGTACCACCTGCAATGGAGCAGGAAAAATCCACGAAACCCGTCAAAGTATCATGGGAAGTTTTTCAACTGTCCGTGAATGTTCAGCTTGTAATGGTACTGGCAAAGTTCCTAAGGAACGTTGCCCACACTGTGCTGGTGCGGGGATTGCGCGCACTCAAGAAGAAATTGAGATTAAGATACCGACCGGAATTCAAAATGGGGAAGTCATTCGTATGACTGGGCGAGGTGAAGCTATGCCCCATGGACAACCCGGCGATTTATATATCAAGGTTCATGTCGAGCCCCATGCCAACATTAAGCGTGACGGCACTACCTTACTGACAAAATTACCAATAAAAATTACTGACGCTCTACTTGGTGGCAACTACAAAGTTGAAACCCTAGATGGGGTAGTTGAAATAAAAATACCGGCCGGCATCACCCATGGCGAGTTTCTTCGCATCAAAAACAAAGGCGTTCCAATTGACAACCGTCGCGGTGAATTCCTAGTCAAAATAGAAATCGAAACCCCCAAACAACTATCCCGCAAAGCCAAGAAACTAATCGAAGACCTCCGCGCCGAAGGCATCTAACCCTAAACTTAGGGGTTAAACCCCTAAGTTTTACTCTAGGGTATCGGATGATTTTGATTTTAGTCTCCTTAAATAAATATCATTAGCCAGAAATACGGCGTCTTTAAACGAGTAATCAACCTGTTCAACACTGTATAATAGCTTGCTTCTAGATATATTTTGATAGTGCAGTGAACTGGAGTGACATATTTCTCTCTCCATTTTTATATTATGCACAAAATGATTTTCATTTACATATGCGAGTAGATAGTTGTATTGTTCATCTGAGTTAACATGAACTCGCTTAAATGTTCCCTGGAACAATGCTCCTGATCTATCATTATCTAAATTGTAATAACTAGTATACCCACCACTGACTCTTTTCATGAACTCACTAATACCACCATCGATATTTTGTTTTAAAATTAAATGAATGTGATTAGGTAATAGAGAGTATGCCTTTATATTCACCAAACGTTCAGCATTTGTGAATATCTTTTTGTGGGCTAATGCAAAATCAAAATTGATTACTGGTTCTATTGAATTAAACAAATCAAGTGATTGATAAAAACGTAAATAGTCACGTTTTGATGCAAAAACTTCCCGTTTATCAACACCACGATTAAACACGTGGTATATTTCACCAGTCAGCAATGGAACAATTTTTCTTGACATAACCATATTATATCAAACTTAGGGGTTTAACCCCTAAGTTTTTATCCCAAGGTGATAAAGCGCTAGCTGTTGATTAATCTTATAATGTAGATAAGTAAACTATGGACACGGCATACATATTTAGTATTCTTCAGGAACTGATTTATATCTTGGTAGTCTTTGGTTTTTTTCTTGGTTATGCCATTTTTCGGGGCCGGCAAGCAATCATTAATTTGATTACCGGACTTTATTTAGCATTACTTATTTCATTGGAATTTCCGTACTACGACATCCTCCTCTCACAAGCAACAACTGCTCATAGTCAATCAATAGTGAAGCTAATTCTATTTGCTATATTTACATTATTAACTACTATTCTAGTCACTCGGATTATGCCTGATGAATACCGAGAGAAAAAAATTGAAAGCATTTTCAAAAAAATACTTTTAGCAATGGCAGGCACCATACTCATCACGGTCTTTAGTTTTCATGTCCTACCCGTCACCGAATTCCTTACCCCTGGCACACCCATCCAATCTCTCTTTGCCCCCGCTCAATACTTCTTCTGGTGGCTGTTAGCTCCGTTGCTAGTTTTGTATTTGAATTAAATACAACAAAAACCCATTTTGGGTCTTTTAAAACATTGACATTTATCTACAGTAGTGTATAATCTAAATACAAATTATATATTATCAATGCAGGTTGTTCATATTCTGATATTGACAAAATGAGCATTCTAACCAAGTATACTAAAGTATGAAAAATGATTTGAAAGTTGAACAGTTTGGAATTCACTATATGTTGGATGGTTATGGAGCAGATGCTGTGATACTCAGTGACGCGGTAGCTCTTCGTCATATACTTGATACTCTACCAACCAAAATGGGCATGCACGCCATAAACGAACCGGTAGTGGTGGAAGTTGGTGCTAAAAACCGCAAAGATCCAGGGGGTATCAGTGGTTTTGTGATGATTGCTGAAAGTCATATTAGTTTTCACACTTTTCCGAAGCGTGGTTTTGTGACAATTGATGTCTACACTTGCCAAAATGAGCTTGATACAGACAAACTCACTCGTGAATTCACTGAGTTTTTCAAATTAAAAGAAGTTGACGAGTATACAAAAAAGAGGGGGACGAAATACCCTGTTGAGAATATTTACTAAGATAATTACTGTAAGACATGCCTAAAATCAACAAAGGTGGATATTTGAAGGAGAAAATTGAACACATTGATATCAAAAAGCATGATACTCGTGCGCTGATTAATGATATGAGTAAAATGTCATTTTCTGCTCGTGACCTAGCTCGAGCAAGTGATATTTATGACATGATGTTGAAGGATAAGAAATGTACAATCTTCCTTACGTTAGCTGGTAGTACTAGCGTCGCTGGTTGCATGCAGGTGTATGTGGACATGGTTAAAAATAATATGGTTGATGCTATCGTTTCTACTGGTGCATCAATAGCTGATATGGATTTTTTTGAAGCATTAGGAAATAGACACTATAAAGGGACACCCGAGGTTGATGACGCTGATCTCCGCAATCACTTAGTTGACCGTATATACGATACTTTTATCGATGAAGAGGCACTTGAAAAAAGTGATTTGACGATTAAAGAAATCGCTGACGGTCTAGAGGCTAGAACGTACGCACCATGGGAGCTAATTTATGAAATGGGAAAATGGCTATCCAATAATCCAAAGAGAGCCAAAAAACAAGATTCTTTAATACAGGTTGCCTACGAACACAACGTTCCTATTTTCTGCCCAAGCTTTTCTGATAGTGGTGCTGGTTTTGGTATTGCTCTTCACTATATGGGAAGACCTGACTCACACCTTGTTATTGACACCACCCTAGACTTCATTTCGATTACTAAACTTAAAATACAAGCTGAAACCACTGGTTTATTAATGGTTGGTGGTGGTGTTCCAAAGAATTTTACTCAAGATACCGTCATAGCAGCAGAAATGTTTGGCAAGGTAGTAGACATGCACAAATACACCGTTCAAATTACCGTGGCTGATGTTAGAGATGGAGCACTTTCTAGTTCAACTCTCAAGGAAGCAGGGTCATGGGGAAAGGTAAGCAAAACTTATGAGCAAATGGTATTTTCCGAAGCTACTATGTCCGTACCACTTTTAGCTGCTTATGGCTATCACAGTGGCGGTTGGAAAAAAAGAAAACACCATAATTATATTAAATTCTTAAAACGCGTCTAGAGTCATTAACACTGATAACACTTACTGTTGAACGTTAAAAAAAATTGAAATGATCTAGGCATGACAATAGCAATAATATCTACAGCCATTAGTTCTGTTTGCATGGCCCTAATGATTGTAACTGATAAACTGATGCTGAATCAGTGCTATGAAAGTAAACCTAGACAAGCATGGTTTATTAGTTCTCTTGCCGGTTCAGTATTTGGATTGATTCTTACATTTATAATGTGGGGAGCTATTGCTGCAGTTAGTACCAGTGGTACGTTTATCATGTTGCTTTCTGCAAGTATAGACCTATTCTTTTGGCAGGGTTTAGTTGTTTTAGTGGCTGGTATTTTGGGTATTCAAATATTATTTCACTATTTTAATTGTTTTGGTGAAGAAGCGAGCTCAGCTTCAGTAGCTGCCTGGATTGCAGCCACACCAATTTTTATATTACTTACTTTTGTATTTTTAGGTCTTATCAGCCAACTTACAGGTTTCTACACAGCTTCCACACTTACCCAGTCAATACATCCTATTTTTGTAATTAGTACCATAATAACAACCTTTGCTTTAATTGGTTTTGAATATGTTTCTAATTCGGATAAAATTTTTCAAAACAAATACCGCAAAAGTTTGATACTATTGATAAGTTATAATGTTTTTTACAGTATATTACTTCAATATGTACTTAGTAGTGAACCATGGAAGTATAGTCATAGCATGTATGTTTTAGCCCTACTACCATATCTATGGGTTGGTTTTGCAACTGGTACTAGGGATATTTTAAACAAAAATAGGAGAAAGGAAATTTTTGACAATTGGCACTTGAATGTTAAAAAATATTGGAAACTTATTTTAATGGCTGAAATAATTGGAATGTTTGTCTTTTACTTTGAGTACTTCGGTTTGGCTGACCTGAACGCTGCCTATGTTAGCGTAATTATTGGTGCTCATGTACTACTGGTATACCTATTGGACTTTCTCTTACTTTTGTATATACACAGCAAACACAATCATTTTATTAAAATTAATAAAACTCAAACACTGATAATTGATGAAACCATTCCTTTGTATCAGGTAAAAACTATAAAAGCAAGAATTGTTGAAATTCTTTTTTTAACAACTACGGTTGTTGGTATTATTGTTACCACAATGTATATATAAACTACTTGGTGGGCTTTATAGCTGTAGATAAACAACTTGAGAAACTCATACATTACTGTATCTTATAGAGGTACAGTGATGTTTGTCGGTTGTTGTCATACCGCTTTACATGGATACAAAATCTAAAATATTAATTGTTCTGTTGGTAATTCTGATAGTACTTTCCGTCTCAGCTACGTACTATAGGTTTTTTGTTTTCAAAGATTACGAAACATTCTTTGATAATTATGATGAAGAGGCACTAGATAGCACAACACTAGGAGAATAATTTTACATGCAAATTTCTTGGTTCAATAAAAAGCTCGAGACGCGAAAATCACCGATTTCTGGAACTGGGGTTTTCGCGAAAAAACAAATCGCAAGAGGAGAGACGGTAGCAGTCTTTGGTGGCTTTGTCGTTGACGTAGATACTCTAAAAAAAAATAAGACTACATGCCCGAAAGAGTATAAGACGATTTTAGAAATTGGATATCAAATTACAGATAATTTAATTTATGCACCAACTACAAAGGCACAGTTTTCAGTTATTGAGTACCTTAATCATAACTGTGACCCAAATTGCGGTTTCGAGGATGCAATAACGCTCGTTGCAATGAGAGATATACCTAAAAATACAGAAATAAGCATGGACTATGCAATGTGCGTGTCACTCAAGATGTTTGAGATGAAGTGTGAATGTGGGAGTAGTATTTGCAGGGGTTTTGTACATTTTAATGACTGGAAGATCAAAGAGCTGCAGAAAAAATACAAAAAATTTTTTCAGCCATATATAAGGAAAAAGATTAAGTTGCTTAATGTAAAAAAATGATATGGAACAATTACTCTGTCCATGGGACGCACCAAACTGGCTATTTTTTTCAGAAAATGTGCCAAATATGCTTTTTTATTCACACTTTACCGCACTTCTAGCTATTTTCATCATAGGGTCATTTCTGTTTTTTAAAGATAGGAAAAACCTTACCGTTCGTATTTTAACAGGTCTTTTTATTTTGTTTTTTGTATGGACAATAATTGACGTTATTATTTGGGCGACAAACAGGTCGGACTTGGTTTTGTTTTTGTGGGCAATGATTGTACTGATTGAACCAATTATTTATATACTCGCTTTTTACACTTTGTTTAGTTTTTCCTACAACAAAACACCCGCTTTCATCATCAACCTTTTTGTAACTCTTTTACTTCTTCCTCTTATATTGTTTATACCAACTAATTTGAATCTTAGTGGTATCAATTTGTATGACTGTAATGCTATAGAAGGTCCATTAGCCAGTGTTTACACATATTTCCTTGAAATATTGTTTATTTTTGGGATAATATTTGTTGCTACAAAAAAGATTGTTTCATTAGAAACTCGAAAAGAAAGAGTAAAGATTTTGTTTTTTGCCCTTGGTCTACTAGCGTTCTTGGCTGCTTTTGCTTCTGGAAATATTATTGGTAGTGTAACTGGTGATTGGATACTAGCACAGTATGGACTGCTTGGTATGCCAATCTTTGTGGGATTTCTAACCTACCTTATTGTTGAATACAAAATCTATAATTTAAATATCCTTGGCGCCCAAGCACTCATTGTAACCCTCTGGTTTTTGATTGGATCACTATTATTTGTTGCGCAATCAATTCAAACCAAAATTGTGTCGGGTTTTACACTTTTAGTTGCTGTTGTCTTGGGAATAATTTTGGTTCGTAGTATTAAAAATACTGTCCACCAACGTGAAGAGATTGAAAAACTGGCGATTAAACTGGAGAAAACTAATGTTCGCCTTAAGATACTTGATAAGCAAAAATCTGAATTCGTTTCCATTGCTAGCCACCAATTACGCAGTCCACTGACTTCTATTCGTGGTTATATTTCTATGATGCAAGAGGGAAGTTTTGGGGCTGTGACTGCCAAAATGATTGAACCGCTCCAACGAATCAACGAATCGGCCTCCATGATGGCTACTTCCATTGAGGATTTTCTCAGTGTATCTCGTATTGAGTCAGGTAATATGAAATATGAATATTCTGACTTTAATCTGCGTGACCAAGCCGAACATATCGTTGATGACCTGCGACCAGAAGCACTTAAAAAAGGACTATTGCTATTATTCCGCACCGATCTAAACTGCCAAGGAATAGTTAAAGCCGATGTCGGTAAAATACAACAAATTCTTCATAACCTTATTAACAACTCTCTCAAGTATACACCCAAAGGAACTATTACAGTCTACGTTCACGACGATAAGAAACGAAAATTATTGTACGTTGAGATAATTGACACTGGCATCGGTATGAGTCAGGTGACAATAGACTCTTTGTTTGAGAAATTCACTCGGGCACAAAATGCCAACTCAGTTAATATAAAAGGCACTGGATTAGGACTCTTTATTGCCCGAGAAATGGCTCGGGCTATGAAGGGTGATGTCACTGCTCACTCTGAGGGGGAAGGTAAGGGTTCTCACTTTATTTTTACTATTCCATTTCAGCAATAAGTGGCTGATTCTGGTTAAATTTGTTACTATTGGTGCATGAAGACAACAACCATACTCACTGGATTACAACCATCTGGTGACCTGCATATTGGGAATTATTTTGGGTCAATCAAACCATTTCTTGATTTATATGACGAACAAAAGGACTCTGCCAAATTTTATTTAATGGTGGCTGATTATCATGCTTTGACATCGGTACGAGACGGCAGTGCCTTACGTCGCAATATCTACAACATCGTGCGTGATTATTTGGCTACTGGCGTTGACCCAGAGCACGTGACTTTATTCCGTCAATCAGATAACCCTGACCACATGGAATTGGGATGGATTCTTGACTGCATGGTATCTGTACCATTTTTAATGCAAGCCCATTCATATAAAGATAAGGTAACAAGGGGTCTCGATGCTAATGCCGGGCTCTTTACCTACCCGATGCTAATGGCGGCCGACATCTTACTTTACAATACTGACTTAGTACCAGTCGGGGAGGATCAACGCCAACACCTAGAATACACTCGTGAAGCCGTGACGAAATTCAACAACAACTACGGAGAAATACTTAAAGAACCCAAGGAAGTTATTCTTAAAAATGTTGGTGTTGTACCGGGAACAGATGGTCAAAAAATGAGCAAGAGCTACGGGAACACTATTCCACTTTTTGGTACCCGTGAGGAAATTCAAAAAGCCGTGATGAGTATTGTCACCGACTCAACCGGAGACCGTCCTGAAAATGTCTACGCTATTCATTCATTATTCAGAAGCAAGGGGCAATTGGAGAGCTTGTACTCTGAACATACTGGAAAGTACAAATATCTAAAGGAAGCGTTGATCGAGGACATAGATTCGTTAATCGCACCAATGCGCGAAAAACGCAATGACATCAACGATGGCGATATCCGCAAAATACTGGCTGCCGGAGCTGAGAAGGCAAGAGGAATATCGTCAATAACCATGGAGAAAATCAGGGATGTGATTGGAATTAATATTTAGAAAATCTAGGAATAGATTCAAGTGCTGTGGCCCGCCCCGTTAGAAACTATGTTTCAAACAGGGCTCGCAAAAACGACGTTAACGAAAACGTGGATTGCCACGTTGCGACTCGCAAAGACGACGGTGGGTATGAGATGTTTATTGCGTCGTCTTCGCGAGGAGGGAGCTCGCAAGCGAGTGACGTGGCGATCCATGGTGGTTTGACGGTGTGGATTGCTTCGTTGCGACTCGCAAAGACGGCGTTGACGAACGACGTGGCAATCCATAATGTACGAAAACGTGGATTGCCTAATAACCTCACGAAGACGTATTTGATGCGGTCATTAAAAAAATGAGGTACAATATAAAAATGCCACTGAAGCAGCCGACACTGCTGAGGCGAGAGAAGAAAAGTGAGCAAATAAGCGTAGCGATTATTGCGAACTTTGTTCCCGATTTGTCCCTTCTTAAGGCAAATTGCTGGAACGACCAGTAACAAAATTCAATACGTTGTCTATTTTCACCTTAGTAGAACTCTCCGGGAGCGCCCGACATCGCGCTAAAAAAGATGCTGTTGGTTAAATAAACTGTAACCAACAAGCAAGTAGGGTGGTACCGCGCAGTAATCGCAAGATTGCAATCGCCCCTACAAATGTATTATTAGCTTAATATATTTGTAGGGGCGATTTTGTTTCTACAAAACAATTATTATAAAGTAAATAGAAATATGACTAGGACATTAATTAGAGAGTTAAAAGAGAATATTGAAAAAGAGATAACCATTAAAGGTTGGGTGGATGTGGCCAGACTACAGGGCAAAATGGCTTTCTTTGATTTTCGTGATAGAAGTGGAAAAATTCAGGGAGTGGTTTTTGGTAAGCCAGAAGTGCTGAAAGTGGCCGAAACACTACGACAGGAGTGGGTAGTAGAAGTAAGTGGTGTGGTGCATTCTCGTCCAGAGAAAATGGTAAATACAACTGTTGAAAATGGCGATATTGAGCTAGAAATTACTAAAATCACTGTCTTGGCACAGGCAGAACCGTTACCGTTTGACATGTCGTTAGAAGGTTATAATTTGGATTTAGCAACCGAATTGGATCATAGAGCATTGACATTGCGCCACCCAAAACTACAAGCCATATTCAAAGTACAAAGTGTCATAATTGACTCTTTCCGTGAATTTATGAAGAAAAATGATTTCTTCGAATTTCAGGCGCCATCTATTACTCCAGCAACAGCTGAGGGTGGGGCAGAGGTTTTCCAAGTGAATTACTTTGATAAGAAAGCATATCTGACACAATCACCTCAACTTTACAAGCAAATTGTCATGACGGCTTTTGAGCGAGTTTTTTCTGTTAATAAGGTCTTCAGAGCCGAACCAAGTGCTACAACACGCCACATTACAGAAATTGTTTCTCTCGACGCAGAAATGGGCTTTATTGATTCCTGGTTGGATGTGCGTGACATGTCCGAAAATACAGTGCGATATATTCTTAATGAAGTGGCCGAAAAATGCTCCCCTGAGTTCAAACTCCTTAACACTACTCTACCTACGATTATAGACAAAACTCCAACTTATTCGTTGACTGAAGCACAAGAACTAATCTTTCAAAAGTCCGGTCGCGATGTGCGTGGAGAAAAGGATTTAAACCCAGAAGATGAACGTACCCTCTGTGACATTATTAAAAAAGAGACCGATTCGGACTTTGTTTATGTTTATGGATATCCAACGCGTCAAAAACCATTTTACGTTTTTCCAAATCCGGAGAAACCTGAGTTCAACGAAGGAGTTGATTTGCTTTGTCGAGGAATTGAGTGGCTCTCTGGCGGTCGGCGCATTAACAACTACGCCCAATTATGTGAACATGTAAAGACCTGGGAAATGGATCCAAACTCCATTACTATGTTCCTGGAAGCATTCAAATATGGCGTACCGCCAGAAGGTGGTTTTGCTTTCGGTGCCGAACGAATGACAATGCAAATTCTTGGTTTAAAAAATATCCGTGAAGCTACAATGTTTCCTCGCGATATGAATAGAATTGATATGTTGTTGTCTGGTGCAGAAAAAGAAGTTTAACGGTTGAATAGTTGATTATGTCGTTGCGAGTCGCAACGTGGCAATCCACAGCGAAGGCAGACGTGGATCGCTTCGTTGCGACTCGCGAAGACGAAGTTGACCGGACGGATATGGATTGCCACCTGCCGCGCTTCGCTCGCAGCTAAAGGCGCTCGCAAAGACGGACGTGACAGACGTGGATTGCTTCGTGTGCTCGCAAAGACTCATGTGGTGGATGTAGCGATATGCGATCAACCAGCAATACTCATTTCGAAAACTAAATTAAATACCAAACATGATAGAATTACTGTATGAGTTTGACTGCCAACACGTTTGATTTCTCTATTAAAACCAACGTCTTTGAAGGACCGCTGGAGCTTTTGATTGAGTTGGTGGAAAAGCGCAAGCTACTGATTAATGATATTTCGCTGGCAGAAGTTACAGACGAATACCTTAACCGCGTGAGTGAGATGCAAGAAATGTCATTACCGAATACCGCCCAGTTTATACAACTCGCTGCGACACTTCTTTTGATAAAATCAAAGTCGTTATTACCAGTCCTTGAGCTCACCTCTGAAGAGGAGACGGTTATTGGCGACCTGGAGGAACGACTGAGGATATATCAAGTCTATCGTACCGGAGGACAGTATTTAGCTAGTGTTTTCGGTCAAGCACCGCTGTATGGACCAAGGTTTGTACCGCCTAAAAATCCCATGTTTGTTACCGATGAATGGTGTACTATCACAGCTCTACATGAAGCGATGTTAGGTGTGTTGCAGAATCTTCCTAAAAAAGAATTCAAGCCAAAGGTACAAGTAAAGGCAACCATCTCGCTTGAAGACATGATGATCAGCTTGCAAAAACGAATAGAAAAACACATCAGAACTAAATTCTCCGAACTACGTGCCGAAGCTACAGAACACAAAACTGTGATTGTGAGTTTTCTGGCTATTTTGGAGTTATTCAAACAAGGGAATGTATTGGTAACACAACTAGGGCGATACGGTGATATTGAAATTGTGCTAGAGCAGGGAAGTACGCCGAGGTATTATTGAATATAAGAAAGAGGATAGGGAAAGGGGAGGGGGTTTAATGGTTGAATAGTTAAATAGTTGCATGGTTGCAAAGTTTAATAGTAACGTGGTTGTGGACTGCTTCGCGAGCTTGCGGTGACGACTTACTTTCGTCTTTACGAGGAATGGAGCGATAGCGGAATGACGTGGCAATCCATGGTAATGACGAACGGTGTGGATTGCTTCCTTACAGGAACTGTTCAGGTTGTCACTATTTTTGCAAAATAGCAGGCAACCTCTTGCGAAGCTCCAAGTGTTCGCTTCTCACGTGCGACTCGCAAAGACGACGAGGAGGGGCGATGGTGAGACGGATTGTTGTGACAGGGTTGGGCAATCCATTTTAATAAATATATAAAAAGAAAAGGCTGTTGCAATGTCGATGAATCGATTGCAACAGCCCTGACGGTCAGTTTAAGATTTTTCTCTCGAAGGGAAAACTGCCAACCCCTTGCCACTTTACCACCGCCATGCGGTGTCATGTGGCGAATTCATACATCGGAACATTTTCATGTCCCTCTCCCTTTCTCTTTCTTTTCTGATCGTTTTGGCGTTGGGAGAAACCCGGTTGGGTTCCCCCCTCAAAAGACCTGAGGTGTCCGTTGCGATTAGGTTGCTAAAGAGCAACTACATCGCATAGTCACCTCGGCCGGCGCCGACGCATCAGGTCGATGCGGTCGGCAGAATCACGGCACCCAGGTCGACAAAAAATTCAACACTCATTTGCATCGCCATATACTGCGGCGAGAAGTTGGTTTTCATTTCAATCCTCCACTTGCTTGAGCTACACCACACGATTGTGATGTTTCTTGCTCAAGTCTTAATATATTATCATACTATACCATAAAAGTCAAGCAATTTTGTTAAAAATTGGCAGTTGTGCACAAAAAGAGCGGAAAAACTTTGTTTTTCAGCCCTAAAACTGTGTTAAAATACCCACATGCCTTTAGATATCCTCATTGAAGGACTGCTTTTT
>MFMT01000024.1 GCA_001783565.1 Candidatus Kaiserbacteria bacterium RIFOXYD1_FULL_42_15
ACGAAGCAATCCACGTCGTCCGTCTGCGTCCGTCTTTGCAAGGAGCTTGCGACGTGGCAATCCACGTCGTCGTTCGTAGTGGATTACCACATCATTTCGTCGCTCTCTCCTTTCTCGTCAGGACGAACGCGAGGCGTTTTGTGTCAGTCGAGCTATCTCCCTCAAATTTATTTCTTTATCGAATTAAGCAGAGCAGCTGTTGTCGCCACGTCCTTTACCTGTCCAGCATCAATAATAATAATGTTGCCATGAGCAGCAGCGTTGGTTATAGCATCAATTCGGTTAGTATCAGTCAAAAACTGAATAGCTACATCACTAGAAAGTCCGGCTTTCTGCATTGTCTCCATGGCCTCCTCTAGTCCCCTAGCGACTGCTGTACGCATTTGAGCCATACCTTCACCCTGTAATTTTTTACTCTCGGCTTCTGCTTGGACCGCCCCGACTAATTTAATTCTGGCAGCTTCAGCTTCATTACACCCTAATCGAGCAATGTAAATCCAACTTGGGGGTTAAACCCCCAAGTTGGATTTACATTAGTAGGATGGAGCCGATACCGAGCAACGCCAACATACCAAAGACATCAGTCGCGGTACTAATGAAAATCATTGAGGTGGCCGCCGGATCTTTGCCAATAAATTTCATGAATAACGGAACAACGGCCCCAAAAAGACCGGCCACAATATGAACAATAATCATTGATATGCCGACAGTCACCCCCAACCAAATGCTACCACCAGCACCAAGTGAGATTAGAGCAACAATTAATCCAATAACTGTACCATTTAATAAACCCGCTCCGACCTCACGATAAATTGCCGATAAACCGTTTTTTAGTGATATAGTCCCTAAAGTAATGCCTCGCAAAATAACCGCAAAAGTTTGACTGGCTGCGTTTCCTCCCATCCCCGTCACAATTGGAATATAAACGGCAATAATTGTTAAAGTATTAATTGTGTCCTTGAAAATCAAAATAATCGAACCAGCTAAAAAAGCTGTTGCGAGGTTTAATATTAACCAACGATAACGTTTTTGTACTTTGGTTAAAACTGGATCAAACGGTCGCTCACTACTATCCAGACCAGAAAAACTATAAAGTGATTCAGCAGGTAATTTTCCAAACAAATCTAAAGCATCGTCGGCATAAATAATTCCTAAGACACTCTCATCACGATCTAATACCACTACTTTCTTTTTTCCTAGGGAGGTTAGAGTTGAGATTACTTCACTGATTTCTGCCTGATAAGAAATTGTCGGTACCGGTCTAACAAATTTACCAATCTGTTGATGCCCTGCCTCTTTTACCAAAACAGAAATGGGCACCTCACCAACCAAAGTGCCTTGTTCGTGCACTAGTATCTCCGGAAACTTTCCCGTATCTTGGTAATGTCCCTCAATAGCGTCACCTGTTTCATTAATGGTGAATTCGGCTGGTAGGAACAAATAATTAAAATGAATCAATGCCAAATTGGCTTTGGGGTGAAAACGCAAGAAATACTCTATCTTTTCTCTGATTTCAGTTTTAAGACGTTTTAATATTTTGTTACGACGACTGATATCCGTTATTCTGGCCAAAATTTTCTCCGCCAACTGTAAATCCATGTGATCAAGAATATTAACAATCTCAGATACAGATAGTTCGGGCAATAAATTTTGTTGAACGTGTTGCGACAGCTCAGCAAAAATTGCACTTTGCTCACCAATAGTTAGCCCCCGCAACAATGCCAGGCGCTCGTGCTGTCGATGGGTAATTTTGTGAACAATATCATTTTTTTGTGATTTCATAATAATACCCTCACTCTTAGGAGTAATCTATACCGAAAGCAGATTAAATCAAAACTTCAATTGTGGCCTTATCTTTCAATGTTTTAATGAAGTTTGTAATCAGTTCTTGCTCCTTAGCCGACTTTAATTGAGCTTCAATTTGGTCGCGAACATCAGCTAGGGCTGGTAGGCCGGCATCAGCTCCACCCGCGTTTTCATAGGCAGTTGTAATGTCAGTTTCTTCAACAGTCACGCCACTGGTGTCAACAGCATCAGCCAAATAACTTTGAATGAGAATTTCTCCCTCAATATCACTTCTAAGACCGGCTTCAGTAATACCCAATTCGGTCATTCTTTTGGTTAATTCATCCGCTCCACCAACACTGGCTATCACTTCTTGATAACGAGTTTCAATTTGTTCTGGGGTTACCACTACTCCTGCTTCTTCTGCGACTTGCTTTAATAGTTCGGTATTAATTAACACATCAATCGCCTGAGCATCAATTTCCGCCTTGATTTTTTCATCGGTCATGTCTAATCCTTGTTGACTAGCACTGGCAATAATTTGCTCGCGACTTTTTTCATATTGTGTTTTTGATATTTTAATACCATTAACAACAGCGACCGATGCTTCCGGCTTTACCAAAGCACTTATTCTATCAAAAACTCCAGTCTGAACCCTGCCCTGCTTTTCCAATCCATACCACAATGCCATTCCTATTATCGTAATGACGACAGCTGCAATAATGTACTGCTTGATTGGCAATGATGATTTTACTGATTCGCTATTTGTGAGAACAACCATATCTTCTTCAATAGCAACTGGAGTGGCGATCTCCACTTCCGAAATCGTTTCAACTACACTGTCGTTAACTTCTGTTGTGGTGTCAGTGTTTTCGTTTACGCCGGCACTTGTTTCAGTTGAATTATTTTTCTTTGTTTCGTTATCTTGATTATTTCCTTCCATATCTAATGTTATTTAAAGTTCATTTATTAACCTATCATCTTATAATAAGTATGTTATACCACACTGGGGGGTATTTTATCATATCTGTCATACATTGGCATTGGTTTTAACCATAAAATTTTGTACTGGGGGAAGGGTTTATAGAAGGAGCGAATTTGGATGCTCTTTATTCCAAGCATAAAGCACTACGGCTACCGAGGCGGCGGCATTAAGAGATTCGCAACGTGGATGAATCGGAATAGAAATCAAGGCATCACAAGCATCTCGTGTCTTGGCACGCAAACCAGAACCCTCATTACCAAGCACAAAAGCAGTCGGTTTTGTAAAGCTCTCTTCTGACAAGCTGGTAGCCCCTTCACCCGCCAAACCATAAATCCAAAAGCCGCGCTCTTTTAAATCATGAATGGTGGCATTAACATTACGAATCTCTACTAAAGGGATGCGAAAGGCCATACCTGCCGACACCTTCACTACTGTACCAGTCACTGGCGATTGATTGTGCGGTGGAATCAAAACAGCGGTGACACCAAAGGCAGCCGCGCTACGGATGACTGCCCCCACGTTATGTGGATCTTGCACTTCCCCTAAAATCAAAAAACAAGTATCGGTAGTTGGTATAATTGACTGAACAAATTCTTTATACGACAACATGAGGTCATCTACAGAAATACCAGCAATAATTCCTTGATGTACCGCCTCACCGCGCAGACCGCCCGGTAATTTTTTGGGATTCAAGACTTTTGGTGTCACCCTAGCCAAACGATTGAGCTTGGAAAATATCTTATCGTCAGTAAAACCAAGTTCAATGTATAACTCTTTAATCAATTTGGGGCGATGATTCAAGGCCTCCTCGACCGCGTGTTTTCCGAAGATATAAATTAGTTCTTTTTCCATATCGGAGCATGGTAGCACACTTTATTTAATTTTAGTTACACCACAACAATTACTTCAAACACGATGACGCCTTGAAAAATTCCATAGCTGAGAGAGTGGCACCACCCTTAACCTCATTTACTCGGGCTTGACCCAAAATACCTACAAAGCAGACTTCCTGGCTAGGAGTAATAGTAGACGGTAGAGAATCAGGATTGACACCAATACTTTCTAGGGCTTGCTTTTGGGCTGGCGACAGGGTGCTGTTGTTAGAGCTAGATGTATTTGTTTCTGAATCGGTTGTACTGGTATCAGAAACAGTATTGGGAAATACCATTTCGCCAATAATCGGCATTAGGGTAGGTCGTAAGTTATATGGATCAGTTATAAAAAAATAAGTTAGAGCCAATAATAAAATAAAGAAAATAACACCTAAAACAATGAAGAACATCTTAATAATTTTAATCATACTGGCATGATAACATTCTTTGTGTCTAGGACTTACTGTGTACGCTACAATGTGACATAATATCTTTATAAATATAATTTTATGTCACAAACACCAAAATTATTGTCGGCGTCAGTTTCGCCATTTTCCAAAATAAATTACCGATTATGGTGGCTGTGTTTTATTCTAGTTATTATTAGCCTACTTATTGTAGGATTATTTTGTAGGATTATTGAAAACCAAGATAGTTTTTTTTAATGAGGTTTATGTTGGCACGCCAGATTTGGCCGTAATTGTCCGTGATTCCTTCCCTCTTAGTGTTAATCCAACCACTAAAACTATTGTTGAGAACTCAACCGTAACAGACTTCTTTTATAATCATGTCGCCAGTAATCACACCAAACCAGCCAAAAACCAGACATGGTTAGCTTTACTAACCGCTAAACTCCAGACCATGGACTGGTACCAAAACCTTGCCTCGCCAATTAGCCGTATTTTGGTAATTCAATCAGGAGACCGTTCTGAACAAGTGGCGAATTCCTTTAGCCACACCTTGGGCTGGAATGATGATGAAAAAGCCAAATTTATTGAAAATGTCGGGAGTGGGTTACCGCCTCTTACAGACGGAAAATTTTACCCCGGTAAATATGTTTTGACAGTTGATGCTTCCGCAGAAACTGCCGCCCTCACTATAGCGAGTCGTTTCCAAACTGAAATATTAGCAAGATACACAAATGAGATAGAGTCAATTGTTCCCCTACACGATACTTTAATTATTGCATCAATGATTGAACGAGAGGCCTATGATTTTGAGGATATGCGTTATATTTCTGGAATTATTTGGAACCGTCTTTTTATTGATATGCGTCTACAAATTGATTCTACTCTGCAATATGTCCGTGGCAGTCAGCCAAATGAACCGTGGTGGCCAGTACCGATTCCGAGCGACAAATATTTAAACTCGCCTTATAATACTTACAAAAATAAGGGATTGCCACCAACCCCAATATCTAACCCATCAATTGATGCCATCATTGCTGCTCTTAATCCACATAAAACCGACTGCTTATTTTATTTTCACGACAATACTGGTACTTTCCACTGCACTCCCACTTATAAGGAACATGTCACTTTACTAAAGAAATATTTCGGGCAGGGAAAGTAAAACCTTGCTGTTAACCGCAAGGTTTTTACTGTTGTCTAAACCAAACCATTCCTACATACAATCCGGAAATTACGGCTACCGCTAGCAAAAGTGTGAGATAGGGCATAAATATTTCCGACCAATAAGCGCCAATAACAACGCCAAAAAAAATAGTGGACAGTTTGAATGCCCCAATTTGTAACCAAGAAAACGTGGTATCCTTAAAAAAATTCATAAGAAAATTATTAAACCAATAACACTATTATTATATACTGTTGGTTGGTGGGTGCGAGGATGAATGAAAAATACTGCGATTAATCGCAGTATTTTTCATCAACTTTCAAATAATAATTCTCCTATTCAAAGGCATTTTCTTGACTATAAATTACGCTTTGTTTCTAATATTCCGACAATGTCACACCCAGCATGAGTGGAATAAATACTTTCTTAAGGTAGGGACTCACAGGCAACACCGTCCTTATCTTTATCAAGACCATGTACATCACCATTCACACTACTACATACATTAAAAGCGGATTGCGCCTCATTTTGAGTAACGAAGTCACTACAGTTATAGAGATTAGTAGAACACGATTGTTGCGATAATACTTGTGAAGTTGGTGTGGATTTTTCTTTTGGAATTAAAATCGGTGTCTGCGGAGGAATATCACACACACCCTCTACCCACAGCCCCTTATTATTTATTTGGGCGTTTATCTCAGCTGTCTTGTAATCATCTTGATATTTATATGGATTATTGTATGTATATTCATAGGCATACCCTTCTTCAATCATATATTTGTTAAAAGATTTCCCGTTGTCTAAATAGACATACGCCAGTAGCCGATTATATTTATCACGTTCTCCTTGGGTTGGATCCATTTCTATCCGGACATGCTGTCCCGATAAGAGTGCTTTTGCCTTCTCGGATGCCTCAATACCAAAACACTCCACTGTCTTTCTAGGGTCAACCGTTTCCGGAGTATTAATACCAATAAGACGAATGGTCTCTATTTTTCCACCCATATCAACAGCCAATGTGTCTCCGTCCACCACCTTGGTAACTGAATAATATTGTTCTTCTGGCGGTGCACCTGAAGTTGATTTCATTCTCCTCTTAGAAGCTGTTATTGTGCTACCTAACACAGTCTCCTCGTTGGAAGAAAAAACATTTGCCTCCTCTGGTATGGATATATCGTTTAATTCAATGCTTGAAATTTGCACTCTTCTCGTATCTAACTTGTAGTCATCAGTAAATGAACCGAGTACAAACATAAGAACTAAAAATCCACCGATACTGTACAAAACTTTTTTAAGCATATTATTTAGAATCTTTTTTTCCTTCTTAAATCTAACGATGAGGACAACCAGCCCAGCAACAGGGTCGACGTTTACCTTTGTTAATATCAGTACATAATCGCTCAATATGTTTTCTCCTTGTCTCTGATTTCCTGACAGAGGTTGTCCAGCAAATCCATTCGTCGCGAGCTAAAGGGGTAAGGTCATTCCAAGTATCCAAAATCAAAGGAGAAGACAAAAGCCCTTCCCGCAAATCAGCCGGCACTTTATGTACAACCCCGGTGGCTATTTTTTTGATTATCAAATAATTATAGCAAAGTTTTATAATTGTGAACCGGCCAAATAAAGCACCATAAAATTTAATTTCACTATTGCAAATTATTTGCAATAGTGTATATTCGAATGATGCAACACAAGCATGAAATAATATCTAGCGACAAAGCATTACGAGAGAAGGGTTTTCGCGTGACTAAAGGTCGTCTAAAATTATTGGCTCTACTTGAACACTCGGGACAACCGCTTTCAATCCAGCAGATTCTTACTTTATGGAAAGGTACCCCTCCTAATGTCACGACTCTTTATCGCTCACTGACGAGTTTGAATTTGAGTGAGGTTGTGAGACGTATTGATCTGAATACCGGCATAGCACATTTTGAATACACACCCGATAGACCGCATCATCATCACATTATCTGTAACGACTGCGGTACCATTGAAGAAATTGCCGGGTGTTCACTTAGAGCACTTGAGAAAGAAATTGTTCACTCATCAAAACAATTCAAGAACATTTCCACACATAATCTTGAATTTTTTGGGCATTGTATCAGATGCACAAAAATTTAATTAATTATTATGATAATCATTTACACACTACTCAGCGTACTCACTATCAGCTTAGTATCCTTTATTGGTGTATTCACACTGGTATTAAAGAGAAATCTGCTCAACAAAAGTATATTCATCTTTGTTAGTTTGGCGGTTGGTACTCTCTTGGGGGACGTTTTCATTCATATCATTCCCGAGGCATATGAAAAAATTAGCAATTCTACACTCATATCATTTTTAATCATTGGCGGTATTTTAATATTCTTTGTCCTTGAAAAAGTCCTTCACTGGCATCATCACACTCTTGAGCATGCCGAAGAACACCATCATCCAATCGGAAAGATGATTCTCCTTGGAGATGGAGTTCACAATTTTATTGATGGCTTGATTATTGCTACCAGTTATATGATTTCCATTGAGATTGGTGTGGCTACTACAATGGCTGTTATTCTCCATGAGATTCCTCAAGAAATTGGAAACTTTGGCGTACTCATCCATGCTGGATATAAAACAAAAAAAGCCCTCTGGTACAACTTTCTTTCGGCTCTCACTGCGGTGGCCGGAGCGGTGACTGCCTTACTTTTTGGCAATATTACTGAGCAGTTTGCGCTATGGCTACTTCCTCTAACAGCTGGTGGATTTATCTACATTGCCCTTTCGGATCTTGTACCAGAACTTCACAAGGATTTTCGTGTCGGTCAGGGCATCATCCAAGTAATTGCTATCATGGTTGGTGTTGCCTCTATGTTGATGTTACTTGCTCTTGAGGGATAGAGATTAATTGATTTTGGATTTCTGCTATTTTTGATTCCACGAAGAAAGTGATCCGTGATGTCATCACCGTCGGCTTCGTGAGTCCGCCTTTAGCTGCGAGCGAAGCGCGACAGGAAGCGATCCACGTCACCACGTCATTCTGGATTGCCGCGCCAGGGCTTGCTCTGTTAGAAACTTTGTTTCTAACAGAGCTCGCAATACCCATTAAAGGGAATCGTCAAATTATCCGGTTAGGAAAGCTGACCTTGGCACTATCATAAGACACTCCATCACGGAATAGACAATACATCGTCCGTACTAATTTCCGAGCAATAATCACAACAGCTTCTTTATGACCA
>MFMT01000025.1:0-4791 GCA_001783565.1 Candidatus Kaiserbacteria bacterium RIFOXYD1_FULL_42_15
TCCCACCAAATCAGAGAAAGTAAAGAGATCCATTTCCTTTCCTAATTTACGGTGGTCGCGTTTTTTGGCTTCTTCGAGCTGATGTTGATAGTTTTCAAGCTCATCTTTGGTATCAAAGGCCAGACCGTAAATGCGAGTCAGCATGGCGTTTTTTTCATCTCCGCGCCAGTACGCCCCAGCCACCTTATCTAACTTGAAAGCATCGGCGGAAATATCTTGGTTGGGGTGTTCACTGTGTCCACCGCGACAGAGGTCAGTAAAATTACCGACAGTATAGAGAGTGATAGTTTCCCCCTTGGCCACAATTTCATCAATCAGTTCAATTTTGTATTGATTGCCCGCAAAAACTTCCTTGGCTTCCTCAGGAGTAGCTTCACGGTGGGTGAATTCAGTCCAAGTATTAAGAAGTTTTTTCATTGTCTTCTGCACTTCTTTGAGGTTGTCATCCCCCAATGTTTCTCCGCCGGAAAAGTCGATATCGTAGAAAAAGCCAGTATCGATAGCTGGCCCAAGAGTTAGTTTGGCGTGCGGATAGTTTTGCAACACGGCCGCCCCAAGAAGGTGGGCGAGGGTGTGGCGCTTGTATTCGAGCGCCAGTTCTTTGTCGTTTGGTTGGATACACATAATAGTTTTTGTTAAGAATCTTAGGGGCGAAACCCCTAAGACTTGGGTTGGTTGGTAATTAGTAAAACGAAAAATCGTCCGAGTGAATATACGAAAATTCGCACATTCACTCGGACGATGTTTGAAGAATCAAAACCGCGGTTCCACCGAGTTTCCAATTACATGATTGTAATTGACACTTTAAAACAGAATAGGCCTAGGCGCTCATTCGAGCCAGTGGTTGGTAGTCACTGCAATCTCTGTTATGTACATAGTAGCCCTGTCATAGAAAAAGGTCAAACATGATATAATCTTGATGATTAATTAATATTTTAAATTTTTTAGTATCATGGAAAACATGTCATCACCAGAAGTTCCTGTAAAGTTGCGACTTTGTACAAAAAATCTGATAACAGGAATAGTTGATAAAGGTGAACTTTGTACTTATAAGTCAGCGGCCAGTGCCCAAGACAATATTATTTACGCCAGAAATGGTGGCTACCGCAATGAAGAAGGAGAAATTGAGGAAGAAATTGAAGGTGATGTAGAAGAGATGGACGAACTTCGAAGAGAACGTGAAAATTCCGAAGTTTGGTATGAAGACGAAGCGGGGAATAGACTTGAAATGTAAGTAGGCAAAAACGCAAAACCGCGCCAGGATAGGCGCGGGCGGTTATTTTTTGGGTCTTCGAGGACTGTTAATTTCAGCCATTATTTCCTCAAATTCGTCTACCTCCATATACATCATACGATGCCATATGGAAATGAATTTGATTGCGGCTTCAACCTTGGCAGTAGTACCCATTTCCTTGGCGACGGAGTCTAGAACCTTTCTCTTGGCGGTCAGCCAATTGTTGGTCTCTTTGGTCTTTTTGTGATGCAACCTTACACCACCTTCAACCAGGTGTCTCCACACCAGAAAGCAATTACCCGTCATTCCACCGCGACGCCTCTTGTGGATTTCATCCACAAGATTCATCGCCGTATTTACTTTGTAGGTGTTGACCATCCCTATCTTAAGGTTGTCAACAAAACTCAGTAAGAAACTTGCAAATTCCTCTTTCTCCCACCCTTCGGGCAGGATATTGAGGTACGGCCCCGGTGCCGTTATTTTATCCTGAAACATTTAGTTCTCCCTGCCGTATCTTTTCTTGTAAGATAATACAACATTAATCAAATAAATCAAGTGACAGACAACTATTCTAACTTGGTTTCGGCAAGTGCCTTCACTCTATCAATAGCAATGCTGGGTTCGTCGTTGCGGATGGTGAGTTTACCTTTGATGGCGACGCAGTTGCCGACGGTCAGGAGGTCTTTCTGTTCGGCGAAGAGGTTGGGGAAGACGACCATTTCGATTGAGTCTTTTTGGTCAGAGAGAGTGACGAAGGCCATCTTGTCGCCTTTTTTGGTAATGAGTTCACGAACACTAGAAATCATCCCAGCGGTCACGAGGGTTCCTTTCATTTGCACTATCGTCATCTCATTTTTTTCTTCAACAGCTTGTTTGATAGTGGTTATAGCGGTACGCTTTTTTAGTTCTTCAGTAAAGGCATTAAGAGGGTGGCCAGAGACATAGACACCAAGTAGTTCTTTTTCCCAGATGAGTTTTTGGGCTGATGGGGCGGCGGGCGTGGGGATAAGGGTTAAGTCATTGATACCACCGTTGCCTCCACTACTAAAGAGTGAATCTTGGGCAGATTCGTTGGCGGCTACTCGTTCACGGTTGAAGGATAGCATTATGTCAGAGTTGCTATACAAAGAACCACGCTCGCCAAAGGCATCGAAGGCGCCTACCATAATAAGCGCCTCTAAAGATTTTTTATTTAGATTACGGTTGCTGATGCGGGTGAGAAAGTCTTGGATTGAAACAAAGGTGCCGTTTGTTTTACGTTCGTCAATTATTGTTTCAGCAATCCCTTCACCGAAGTTTTTGATGGTGGTTAATCCGAACCTAATAGTTGGTTTGCCGGGTACCACCGAGAAATCAGAAAATGATTCATTAATATCAGGCGGAAGCACCTTAATACCCATGCGTTCACATTCATGAATAATTTCGGAGATTTTCTCCACATCACCCGAGTCGGCGGTCAGTACAGCGGACATATATTCAACTGGATAATTGGCTTTCATGTAGGCGGTCTGATAGGCCACTCGACCGTAGCTAGCAGCGTGGGCTTTATTAAATCCGTAGGCGGCAAATGGTTCAATTAGTTTCCAGAGCTTTTCACTGAGGGTTGGTGTGAGCTTACCAAATTCCGCAAATCCCGTTAAGAGTTTGTCTTTTTCGGCGGCCATGACGGCCGGAATTTTCTTTCCCATCGCCTTACGAAGCATGTCGGCCTCAAGCCAACTGTAGCCAGCCAAAATACGCGCCACGGACATAACATCATCCTGATAGGTAATTACACCATAAGAACGGTCTAAAATGGTGTTCATCCGGGGGTCAAGATAAGTTACCAACTGTGGGTTATGCTTGCGTTCAATATATTGAGGAATAGATTCCATCGGTCCTGGACGATAGAGTGCCACCATCGCGTTGATGTCGTGAATAGTAGAGGGTTTTAGTTGTTTTAAGAAAGCCGTCATGCCCGAGCCATTAAGCTGGAACAGTCCCATGGTCTGACCGTTGGCTAGCATGTCGAACGTCTTTTTGTCATCAAGGGGAATTTTTTCAATGTCGACAACCTCACCGCGAATTTTTTTCACCCGCTTTACTGCGTCCGCCAAAATAGAAAGGTTTTTGATTCCAAGAAAGTCGAATTTGAGTAAACCAACCCCGTCTTCACCAACCGACTTCATCTCATACTGGGTGACGAACTTTCCCGTTTTTGAATCGGGTTGAATAGGGACGAATTGTGAAAGTGGAGCAGGCGCAATAACAACTCCGGCCGCGTGAACACCAATATGTCGCACTCGCCCTTCGATACGCTGAGCCAGGTCGATAACCTCGCGCGACTCAGCATCACTTTTGTACAATTTTGCCAGATCCGTTTCTATCTCCATAGCTTTTTTAATAGTCATTGGAAATCCCTGACTACCCATCGGAATTAATTTAGCGATGCGGTCGCCCACACTGTATGGGTGACCGAGGGCACGGGCAACGTCACGTACCGCCGCTCTGGCCATCATCGTACCGAAAGTACCAATCTGGGCAACTTTGTCGGCGCCGTATTTTAATTTGGCGTATTCAATAATTTCGTCCCGCCGATTATCAGCGTAATCCATGTCGATGTCAGGCGCCGATGGTCGCTCGGGATTAAGGAAACGTTCAAAAGGAAGTTTATATTCAAGTGGATTTACATTAGTAATACCAAGGACGTAGGTGGTAAGTGAGCCAGCCACTGATCCTCGAATGGTGGTGAGGATACCGCGTTCGCGCGCTTCACGGAGGAGGTCGCCCACCACAAGAAAGTAACCAGCGTAACCCTTATTCTTGATAACCTCAAGTTCGTAGTCAAGGCGAGTTTTAACCTCAGGACTTTCGAGAGAAAGTCCACGCCAAGGCACTCCTTCGTATGAGGTAACCCTTAATTCGTCGTCCGGCTCGCGGCCACTCTCGATTTTATAATCAGGAAAATACCAGTGCGTGCCGATTTCAATTTCCACATTACATTGCTCAGCAATTTTTATAGTATTAGCCAAAGCATCGGGTGTGTCGGCGAATTTCTCCATAGCGTCGGCTTGGGTGATAAAAGAAAAATTTTCTTCGGTACCGTGGTCATTAGTGGTATCAACCACGCCACCACTTTGGATTTTTATCATTATCTCGCGAGCAACGCGGTCTTCAGGTTTGAGATAATAGACATCATGAGCAGCCACGAGGGGTGTATTAGTCGCGCGAGCTAACTTAACAATTTTATCTTGGATGCCAGCGTGTTCAAATATTTCTGGATGATGGGTGATTTCAAGATAACAGTCATCACCAAAAACTCCCCGATACCAATCAAGTTTTTCGGCCGCCTTATCCGGGTCGTGTTCTTTGAATGCCTGAGCCACTTCTCCAGCAAAAGAGGGAATGATGCAAATCAAGTCCTTGGAGTATTGTTTGAGTAATTCTTGGTCAAGTCGCGGTCGATAATAAAATCCCTCCATGTTTGAGGTGGTGACAAGTTGGATGAGGTTTTGATAACCGAGAAATGTTTTAGCGAGAAGGACGAGGCGAGCGCGCGGTTTGTCTATCTGGGCTTC
>MFMT01000025.1:4850-9122 GCA_001783565.1 Candidatus Kaiserbacteria bacterium RIFOXYD1_FULL_42_15
CTTCCTTGGTGCAAGCTTTATAAAAATCAATTGCACCATAGAGCGCTCCGGCATCAGTGATGGCTAGTGCTTCTTGCCCGTCTTCCTTGGCGGCGTGGGCAAGTTCTTTTGGGGTCGGGACGGCATTCAAGAGCGAATACATCGAGTGCACATGCAGGTGGACGAACTTAGAGGAAAGAGACGGATTGGCTGACATATTTCTAGTATAGCAAAATTTCTTGGTATACCCCACCCTAACTTTTTTAAAAAAGTCGTAGGGTGGGGTATAGTTATATAAAAGGGTTGAATGGTTGAATGGTTGCATAGTTAAATAGAAAAAAGAGTTATGGTAAATAAGCAAAAGCAGTGGCAAATTGGAATTGACGAAGCCGGACGTGGTCCTCTGGCGGGGCCGGTGGCTGTCGGGGTGGTTTTGGTACCAGTTGATTTTGATTGGAACATTATTCCGGGGGTGGGGGATAGTAAAAAAATAACGGCCAAGAACCGCGAGGTAATCTATCAGCGAGCTAAGGAGATACAAAGAACTGGTCAATTGGCTTTTGTGGTTGAGATGGTCTCCGCTAGATTGATTGATAAAGTAGGCATTTCACCCTGTATAAAAAAAGCGATTGCCAAAGGTTTATCCAAGCTAGAGAAAACTAATTTTAAGGGAGGCTTAGCCTCCCTTAAAAAACTTGGACTGGGGTCGGAGGGGGTGATGATTAAATTGGATGGGTCGCTGTCGGCTCCGCCTGAGTATCTGTATCAGGAGACGATTATCAGAGGGGATGCCAAGGAGAAGGTGATTGGATTAGCATCTATTATGGCCAAAGTGACGCGGGATAGATATATGAAAAAAATCGCCACCAAACCATCCTTCGCAGTCTACGATTTTGCCCGCCACAAAGGCTACGGTACCAAAATCCACCGCGAAGCCATAGCCAAAAACGGCTTATCCCTCGAACATCGGGTGACCTATTGTAGGAATATTAAAGTTGTGGTATAGTATAAGTTGTCTGATCAACTTGACGACCCCCAATTCATAGTAATCCAAAAAATGTAAGGAGAGGAAAGTGGAGGACGTAGGTTCGAAGAGGACTAAACAAGATACTTGCACCAAGTGTTTTGGAAATAACAATGGTGTATGCCGGTGGGGTGGTGACACAAATATTCCACCTTCCTCAGGGAGGAGCTGTGCCCACAGGATTGAGATGTCAAGGAGAATGGTCTTTGAATCAATGACTGCGCGCGGACGAGTATGTCCTTGGCCAGTTAAGATTTTATGATTAGAAGATCAGGGGGTGTGGTTCGAAGACACCCCTTCCTAACTTTGGTCGCCCTTCCACAAGGCGGCCTTTTTTTATAGAAACTGTTAAAAAAAGTCTGTCGTTCATAAACACATCCAATTTCGCGTGTCACTGAATGTATCCTTGCGAGCCACGACGTGGATTGCCTACGCAGGCAGGCAATCCAAGTCGTCGCACGATTGTGGATCGCCACGTCACTCCACTATCGTTCCATTCCTCGCGAAGACAACGATTTGCGTCCGTCCCATCGTCCGTCTTTGCCTGCCTGCGCAGACAGGCGAGTCACAACGAAGCAATCCACGTTTTCCTGAATCGCCCCGCCCTGCTCGTGCTGACAAAAGCTTTTTTAACTATGTAACCATTAAACTGCGGCACAAAACTTGCATTTTTATCCAAATCTGCTATAGTTTCGCCACTATGGTAATTCGAATGCGACATACGCGGTCACACACCGCCAACCGCCGATCTCATCACGGGCTAAAAAGTCCGGAAATGGCCGTCTGCAAAAATTGTGGCGGACATCACCGTCCGCACCACATGTGCTTAAATTGTGGTTTTTATAATGGCAAAATGGTGCTTGATTTGGTAGCCAAGAAAAAGGATCGGGAAGAGCGAATGGCTACTAAGCGCGAAGCGATTAGTGCCAATCGAGCTGACACTACTAAGCCAGTTGCAACCACTCCCAATAAGTAAATCTAATAATCCACCAATCCCGCCCTTAGGCGGGATTGGTGGATTAAGTCCAAACTGCTAATTTCGATGGTATATAATAATAGGCAGTAGTAGTTTAGTACATTTTTTATGGCCAATAGACATTTGTCACGCAGTATCGTTCTACAATCACTCTTTGAGTGGGATTTAAATGCCATTGAAAAGAAACAGGTAATTGAAGTTTTGGATAGAAATATTGAGGAATTCGCCCCTAATAAAACCGACAGACCGTTCATGGGGAAACTCTTGGAGGGGATTTTGGGCAAACAGCCAGAATTAGATTTAGTAATTGAAAAAGCCGCCCCAGAATGGCCGATTGACCGTATTTCACCAGTTGACCGCAATATTCTTCGCCTCGGATTATTTGAACTTTTGTTCGCAGACCGCAGGGAGGTTCCGGCCAAGGTAGCCATCAATGAAGCAATTGAATTAGCTAAACAATTCGGAGGGGAAAATAGCAGTCGTTTTGTCAATGGCGTCCTCGGAGCTGTCTATAAAGAAATTGGTGAACCTGGTAAGGAAGAGGTTGGTAAAATCAGGAAGAAAGATGTCCCGTTTGATCAGATGCCCATTGAGCGTTTAGGTGGCGCAGTAGTTTATGCTGAAGCCGATGGCGTGATGTATCTGGCCTTGGTACACGATATCTTTGGACACTGGACTTTGTCTAAGGGTAAAATTGGCGACCGACCCGAGATTGTTGATGAAACTTCAGCAGCAGGAACCATTCGTGAGATTAAGGAAGAGATGGGACTCGACATTACCATTGAGGCCGAACTCGGTAATAATGAATATGTCGCTACCCATCCGGAAAAAGGCAAGGTGCGCAAGCAGGTGCATTACTATTTGGCTTCAGCACCATACTCAGCTATTTCATTGGAACAAAAAGGTGGTTTGGATGACGGACAGTGGTTTAGGGTGGCTGATATTCTTGACCTTAATTTCTACGAAGATATTTTACCAATTGTGACCAAGGCCATTACCATGCTCGTTGGCAGAAAAAGCAAATAGTGCTAGAATCCATGGAAACGGCACACTTCTTCGTTGTCCGGTGGTGAAATATTCCTCACCGTACATGTGTACGGCTTGTCATATTTCTCTTGGACGCCTCGAATTGCACTCGTTTCCATAAATTCTCAACTAATTTAATTTCACCTTACTATACTTATTTTATGGATGCACGAAATATTGACACTGATTTAGAAGCATTAGAGAAAATTCTCTCCGTCACCTTTAATGATAAACAACTTTTGTTGTCGGCGGTTACCCATCGTTCATATTTGAATGAACACCGAGAGGCGACTCATGACCATAACGAGCGCTTGGAATTTTTGGGTGATGCGGTATTGGAATTGGTGGTAACTGATTTCTTATTTAAGAAATATCCGGCCAAGCCAGAAGGGGAGCTGACGGCCATCAGGGCAGCCCTGGTAAATACAGTATCGCTATCAGCCGCTTCGGAAAAACTCAAAGTCAATCAATTTCTCCTGATGTCTAAAGGAGAAGCAAAAGATGAAGGCCGAGCGCGGCAATATATCTTGGCTAATGTCTTTGAGGCCTTTATCGGTGCCATTTATCTTGACCAAGGGTATGATCAGGCCCAGGCATTTATTGCTTCACAATTGTTTCCGAAGACTGAAGAAATAGTTCGCCAGAGATTGTGGCAAGATGCCAAAAGTCGTTTTCAAGAATTGGCCCAGGAACACAATTCTGTTACTCCAACTTATGAACTACTTGATCAAAGTGGTCCAGATCATGATCGGATATTTAAGATTGGGGTCTATCTTAGAAAAGAATTAATAGCCGAAGGTAAAGGTCAGTCAAAACAAGAAGCCGAACAGGAGGCAGCTCAAAATGCCATCACTGCTAAAGCGTGGGACGAGATGTAATTTGTACTGATATTAAAACATTGGGTGAGGTGACGTGACCATCCAGAAGAAAAACGGACGACGTGGATTGCCGCGCTGTGGCTCGCCTGTCTGCGCAGGCAGGCAAAGACGGACGATGGGACGGACGCAAATCGTCGTCTTCGCGAGGAGTGAAGTGGCAACGGAATGACGCGGCGATCCACGACCACGCAACAACGTGGATTGCTTCCTATACAGGAACTGTTCACTCATTAGCTACTTTATTTCATTTCATTCATAAACTAGCTCAATGAGTCTTGCGAAATATCTCCCAGACATTTCTCACCTATACAGGAACTGTCCACTCATTGGGTATTTTGCTTCGTTGCACTCACAAAATCCCTCAATGAGTCTTGCGAAATGTCTTCTAT
>MFMT01000026.1 GCA_001783565.1 Candidatus Kaiserbacteria bacterium RIFOXYD1_FULL_42_15
CAATACTTCTTCGTTCACAATACTCTAAATGTTTCATTGCTTTGTATTTTAGAGTGTTCGGATTCAAAGGTGAACTCGCACCCCGCTGGGCAACTGAGTTCTAGAGGAGATTACGACATGACCATCCTTACTGGCTGCATGGAAAATCTTAACCACTTCTACCAGTTCGGCTTCGTCATCGACGATGCCGGCCGCAAGGCCTTCCTGCACAGCGATGTGCTGCTGAAAGGCGGTTTTACCAAGGAGCAGGTCACCAAGACCTCAGTCCTGGTGGTCGAGGTCGTGAAGGAACCTAAGGGGCTAAAGGCCGTGAGCGTCGTTTCGCTCGATGGACGGGCTGGCACCGCGCTGAAGGTGACCAATGTCATGGCGCCGAAACCGGCGGTTAAACCGCCGGTGGTCACGCTGGTCTGCTTCCTCAATACGAAACAGATAGATTGCAATAAGGAGAGGGGTGAGTGTCTCTTCTCGGTCAAAACCAATTTTGGCAAAATGGTGCAGTACCTTGTCGCCGACAGCACCGGGTTGGTACTTCGCCAGCTCGGACGGGTTTCTCTTCAAGAAGCCCGACTGGCCATCGGCAAGGTGATCACACCGCCGATGCCTCTGAAGTATGGAGTGAAGACCAACAATCCGGAGATCTCCCGGCAGATGTCAGCTGGCTCGGGCAACGGCGGGGGCAAAAAGAAAGTTGTTATCAAATAACCTTGCCTGAAGAGGGCACAACGCCACGGACTTTTCCGTGGCGTTTTTCTATCCTAATTCATTTTTCAATCTTCTATATTCAATGGTATACTTACCCCATTATTTTAATAGTTTGAAGTCGTTCCTTATGTCGATTGCTAAAAAAGTAGTAGTTAAAAAAAGTTTAATTAAGAAAATGGTTGCTAAAAAACCTCTGGCTAAAAAGCTGGCTGTTAAAAAAGCAGTCAGTGTAAAGACGAAAGTTACAAAAACCACTCCCAATAAATTAGTACCAAAAAAAGTTTCTGCAACAGTTAAGAAAAAGGACTATAACAAATTGGCTCTGGCCCTGCATAAAAAAATGAAGGGAAAGTTAGAAGTAGTTAGTAAAGGAAAACTAACCACGCGTGACGAATGGAGTACGATGTATACGCCGGGCGTGGGGGCAGTTTCGCTACACCTGGCCAAGCATCCTAAAGACGTTCGTCTTTATACTATTAAAAACAATACGGTAGCCGTTATCTCTGATGGCTCGGCTGTGCTCGGGTTGGGAAATTTGGGTGCGGTGCCTGCTTTGCCAGTCATGGAAGGAAAGTGTGCGATTTTCAAAGAGATGGCCGGCGTTGACGCTTTTCCGATTGTGCTTGGTACGCAGGACGTCGAAGAAATTGTCGCGGCCGTCAAAGCCATCGCGCCGACATTTGGTGGAATTAACCTGGAAGATATTTCTGCGCCACGTTGTTTTGTTGTTGAGGAACGCCTCAAAGCCGAACTGGATATTCCGGTCATGCATGATGACCAGCACGGTACCGCGATTGTGGTCTTGGCCGGTCTTATTAATGCCGCCAAGGTGGTAGAGAAGAAATTTGAAAAATTACGTGTAGTAGTGGTGGGAGCTGGTGCAGCCGGCCGAGCCATTACCTTGTTATTACAAAAAGCTGGCATTACCGATATCACTGTAACCGATAGTAAGGGGGCTATTTATGCCGGCCGCCCTGACCTGACTGGCTACAAAAAAGAATTGGCTTCCAGTACCAATATCAATAAGTTCCAGGGTGATGTCTTGGCCGTGGTTGAGGGTGTTGATGTCTTGATTGGAGTCTCTGGTCCTGGCACGATAGCGCCAGCTCACATTGAACACATGGCCCCACAGGCAATTGTTTTTGCTCTGGCCAACCCCATGCCAGAAATTATGCCCGAGGATGCTAAACGTGCGGGCGCTGTCGTGATTGCGACTGGTCGTTCTGATTTTGCTAATCAAGTAAATAACTCACTTGTCTTTCCCGGTATCTTCCGTGGAGCACTAGACAAGAATGTCAAAGCCATCACCGATGAAATGAAACTAGCCGCCGCCAAAAAAATCGCCAGCTTGGTCAAAAACCCCACCGCCGAAGAAATCATCCCATCAGTCATGACCCCTGGTCTAGTAAAAGCCGTCGCGAGTGTGATTCGATAAAGCAGTTAAAGGCATTACTCATTCACGATTTTAGGAGTAATTATCGTGAATAATTGCCAAATTATCCAGTTATTAACGATTATGGTTGCTTATTTCGTGAAAAATGCTATAATGTAAACATATGGCACGAAAATCAACTACATTTTCAAAGACCCAATCATTGCGGAATCGTTTCTATCAAACCCTTCCTGGGAAGGAGTCTTTGGTTAAAACTTTAAATGAGGCCGAAGTTTACGAGCATGTCTATCATTCCAACGCGATAGAAAACAGTACCTTAAGTCTTGAAGAAACTGAAAAGATTCTGCTTGAGATAGACCTGGAGCGGTTTGTGAGTGTGCGAGAGATTCATGAAGCCAAAAATTTGGCTCGGGTGACTTCGTATATAGAAACAAAATCAATCAGTGAGGAGATTTCGAAAGAACTTATTCTACTTCTGCATAATATGCTTATTGGTAACATTGACGAAAAAATCGCCGGTCGGTTTCGTAAAGATAATGAGTGGGTACGGGTTGGATCCTATGTAGCCCCTCCGCCAACAGAAATTATCTCCCTCGTATCGTCGCTCATCAGTTCGTATCTAGCTGATAAATCAACTCATATTATTTCTAAAATTGCGAAGTTTCATCTTGAATTTGAACATATACACCCATTTTGCGATGGCAATGGACGCATTGGGCGAGTGTTAAATAATTTTTTAATTATGCGTGAGGGCTATGTCCCAATCAACATCACTTTCACCGATCGTGCTCGATATTACGATGCTTTCAGAGAATATTATCAGGATGGATCAATTAAAATTATGGAAGAAATAGTGGGGCGGGCATTACTCCTTAGTTATCATAAGCGATTAGCGTATCTGGAAGCGAAGTCAATAATTACCTTAAGTGATTACGCAAAAAAGAGCAAAGATTCATATTCTAACTTGCTCAATAAAGCGAAACGCCAAACTATCGAAGCCTTTCAAGAGAAAGGCGAGTGGAAGATAGCTGAGTAATTTTTTTGAATAGACACTATCCGACCCGCAAAATACATTGCGAGTTTTGTATTCAGGTGAGTTTTTTGCTATGCTCTATCCATACCATTTCCAACCAATCATTTCCGTAACAATCCAAAATTTTGCTACAAGACTTCGCTTCGCCCTCGCCATATTTCAAATATGACTCGAGCTCCAGCTCCTCTTTCGCCTGAAATTATGAATTGTTACTATTGGAAAGCATTGTTTGGGGATGATATGACTTCACTTTTTGAAGTGAATACGGAGAAGTGTCAGAGTGGATGAAAAGCAAACAGTTTTGCTTTTCATCTGGTTTGTGAGCTTGCGAACAAATTTGCCGATGTTTACGAGGCAATAGGAGGACGATGCAATCGAACATTCTGACGCTTTGAAGTGAATACGGAGAAGTGTCAGAGTGGTCGATCGTGTTTCCTTGCTAAGGAAATAGGGAGTTAAATCCCTCGAGGGTTCGAATCCCTCCTTCTCCGCAAACAAAAATGAGCGCCTCTAAGGGCGCCATTTTTGTTTGCGGAGAAGGAGGGCGTAGCTTTCTGAATAGAAAGCGTTACGCGATTCGAAGCCGTTGCCAGCTCTTTTGAAAAAAGAGCGACAACCTGTACTGAACATGTAATGTTCGAATCCCTCCTTCACCGCCAAGATTTTCCACGCTCCGCGGGGCCCAAAAGTACGGTTCGAGCTTCATAAAATCATTATTTTGCACACTTGTATTATAACTTAACATTGAGTCAAAACACAAGAGAGTGCTATAATTAACAATGTTGATAAGTTTCCATAAAATATGAGTAAATCCACAGCACAAAAATTTGGTGAGAACATGAAAAAGATACGACTCGAAAAAGGTATGTCGCAAGGCGACATTTGCCGTGAGTTGGGGTTAGATCGGGCGTATATTAGTAATGTTGAGAACGGCAAACAAAATCTTACAATTAGCACAATGGAAAAGGTCGCCAAAGTATTGGGTATGAGCATATATCAACTTCTGAAATAATTATGACTACACAAAACCAAACTATTACAAAAATAGCGATATTTCAGAAAAAGGAAGTCCGCAAGATTCTCCATAAAAATGAGTGGTGGTTTTCTATTGTCGATATTATTGAAGTTTTAACAGATACTCCGCGACCGCGAAAATATTGGAGCGACTTGAAGAAAAAACTCATAAAAGAGGGCTATTCTGAAGTGTCCGCTAATATCGGACAGTTAAAAATAACCTCTCTTGATGGTAAAAAACGAGAAACTGACTGTGCTAATACTGAAACAATTTTCCGTATTATCCAAGCTATTCCGTCACCAAAAGCAGAGCCATTCAAACGTTGGCTGGCACGTGTTGGTTTTGAGCGTGTGGAGGAAATAGAAGATCCAGAATTAGCCACCAAACGCACGCGAGCGATTTATAAAGCCAAAGGATATTCGGATGCGTGGATTGAGAAACGAATGCGTGGTATTGAAGTCCGTGAGACTCTTACCGATGAATGGAAGAACCGCGGAGTAAAAGAGGGGCAAGAATACGCGATTCTCACCGCCGAAATTTCAAGAGCAACTTTCGGTATGACACCAAGTCAGTATCAAAAATTCAAAGGTTTGAAGCGGGAAAATTTGCGAGACCACATGAACGACCTTGAGCTCATTTTTTCTATGCTCGGTGAAGCATCAACCACTGAAATCGCTCGCAACAAAAACACGCAAGGATTTTTGGAGAATAAAACTGCTGCAAAAGAAGGCGGTAATATTGCGGGAGAGGCACGCAAAAAACTTGAATTGAAGAGTGGTAAGAAGGTATCTACTGGCGAGAATTATTTACCGGAGTCAAAAAAGAAACGAAAGCTAAAATCTGAAAACGCATGAAGCTAACTTTTGATGCAAACTTAATTGCGAACTACAACAGTGCTTCTCAAAAAATCAGAGTTTTGAGTGAGGACTGGGTTTTGAAAGAAATTTACTGTCCTAATTGCGGGGAGTCTCTTTTTGAATATCAGAACAACAAGCCCGTTGCCGATTTTTATTGTCGAAAATGTACGGAAGATTTTGAACTCAAATCAAAACAAGCGAAGTTTGGAAAAAAAGTCTCTGCCGGCGCCTACTCAAAAATGATAGAGCGAATTAACTCTGCAGAAAAACCGAATTTCTTTTTCATGAACTATCTTTTGGAACTTTTAAATGTCAATGATTTCTTTGTTGTTCCGAAGCACTTTTTTGTTTCTGAAATTATCGAAAAAAGAAAGCCGTTAACAGAAAACGCAAAACGAGCTGGTTGGGTTGGTTCGAATATCTTGTTTTCGAAAATCCCAAAGGCAGGACAAATTTTTTATATTGAAAATGGAAAAGAGCTTGCTAAAAAAGATGTGCTAGAAAAATGGCAAAAGACGGTATTTTTGAAAAAAATTAAAAAAACTGACACCAAGGGTTGGATTCTGGATATTATGAATTGCATTGATTCGCTCAATAAAAAAGAATTCACATTGCAGGATGTCTATGCTTTTGAGCATGATTTATCCGTAATCTACCCTGAAAACAAAAATATCAAGCCAAAAATAAGACAGCAGTTACAGTTTTTGAGAGATAAGGGATACCTTGAGTTTATTGGAAACGGAAAATATAGCTTGACATAGAAACAGATTCGATCAAGGATCTAATTATGAAAACTGAAACAAAAAAGTATCCAAAACATGCGTGTCAATACTGTGGGGCTGAGCGTAAATATGTCGAGACCATTATCGATGATGAGTTTTCTTGGAGTGAAAAGGAGAACATATATCAGCCAAATGGTTTTACCGACATGTTTGAGCATACTGGTAACAATCGCTGTGCCGAATGTGAAAAAGAATGGACGGGAGTATAAATCTGATTGGCGTACCTTTCAAAAGTTTATATGCTTAATAAAGATAAAAAGAGCTATCTCGTTAGTGTGTAGAGATAGGTATCTTTTAGTTTCTATATCCGGACACCCTGGATTGCTTTGCTACGCTCGTTAGACGCTGGCAGAGTCGGCGTCTAATGACGAAAACTCGTAGTTTTCGTCACCTTCGCGGGTGGTGGGCGTGGCGATTCAAAGTATTTCTGTGGTGACTTATGGATTCACGGTCGTATGCTATTGATTGTACTCTCGGATTGCATTCATAAACATTTCTCCAAACCTCTTCAGTTTTTTGTTGCCAACCCCGTTGATGTCTAGGAAGTCGTCATCAGTCAGCGGTTTATGGATGGACATTTCTCGCAAAGCTTTGTCACCGAAAATAATATATGGTGGCACTCCCAAACGTTTCGCCTCGTTGGTTCTGATCTGACGCAATACTTCAAATAGGGAAGTGTCGAAATTGTTTGTAACGCTCAATGCGCTACTTGGTTTTGAGACGCGGATTTTTGCACCACTTTTTGGTGCGGGTAGTGGTGCCGGGGCGGTACACCTGTCGCAGTTGTCACAATTCTCTTCGGTATATTTTTCGTTAAAGTAACTAAGGAGAAATCTTCGCCGACAGTTGGATAGATTTCCGTTCCTGACTACTTGCTCTAGGTTGTCACGGGCCTGTTGCTGTTCTTCCTCGTCGGAAATTTGCTGGATGAAGTATTCTTGTTTGAATTTGTCAGCGGTGGAAAAAAGAAGCACGCAGCGGGCCGGAAGTCCGTCTCGTCCGGCTCGACCAGTCTCTTGGTAATAACCCTCGATTGATTTTGGCAAACTATGATGAATAACCAGTCGGACATCTGGTTTATCAATTCCCATCCCAAAGGCAATGGTCGCTACTATTATGTTTATTTCGTCATGAATAAATTTATCTTGGTTGTCTCGGCGCTTGTCGGCACTCAGTCCGGCGTGATAAGTCTCGGCTTTGTGTCCGTGTTGATTGAGCTTTAGGGCTAGTGTCTCAGTGTCTTTGCGGGAGAAGCAGTAGATAATTACACTTTCTTCCGGATATATTTCTATGAGCGACAAAATAGTATTGAACGAATCTTTTTTGGGCAAGACTTCATAACTCAGATTTTTGCGATTGAAACTGGAAGTAAAAATATGTGGGCTAGGGAGACCGAGTTGTTTTACAATATCGTCGCGAACTTTTTCAGTGGCAGTGGCGGTCAGAGCCACAATGGGGATATTAGGGAATGTCGCCCGCAGTTTTTTAAGGTTGCGGTAATCAGGTCTAAAGTCATGACCCCATTCTGAAATACAATGTGCTTCGTCAATCGCAAACAAGCTAATTGGTAGGGTGTGGAGCATGGCTTCAAATTGCGGTATCGCCAGGCGCTCTGGGGCAATGTATAAAATTTTAGTCGTTCCATTCTTAATATCATTGATAATATTAAAAATTTCGGTTTGGGTTTGGGAGCTATTGATAAAAGCAGCGCTCACTCCGTTAGCCACGAGTGCATCCACTTGATCTTTCATGAGTGAGATGAGGGGAGAAATGACAATCGTGATGCCATCCTGAAGGAGCGCTGGTAGCTGAAAGCAAAGTGATTTGCCACCACCGGTCGGCATCAGTACCAGACAGTCTTCTTTGGCAATGATCTTTTCAATGATTTCTTTTTGTAGCGGTCGAAACTCGTCGTAGCCAAAGTATTTTTTTAGGGTGGTGTACATGTATAGTAGAAAAGGATAGGGCTTTATTATGTCATGTCAGTACAGTATTTGGAATCTAAGCCATTTCAGTTTATAATGCCACCACTCTCTAAAACAAAGGAGTAGAACGAGCACAAGACGAAATGAAATGGAGGATTGGGTATGAAATCTAAACTGCTTTAGATTTCATCCGGTCACTACGAAGTAGTGATTGACAATATTGCGAAGCAATGAAGTCAAAGGGAGTGGAACGAGACCAAGCCGGAAAGAAAGGGAGGATTGGGTGAGTGGCTTAAACCAGCGGTTTACTAAACCGCCGGGCGGTAAAACGCCCCGTGAGTTCGAATCTCACATCCTCCGCGAGTACAAAATAGCGCTCTTTAGGGCGCATATTTTGTTCGCGGAGGAGGAGTAAAGCGCCTGCGCGCTTTACGTTGGGATTCGAAAAGCGGAGCGATGCCGTAGGCGAGTGAGCTGGGGTGAGGAGTGACTTAATGCCACTTCGCAAGACTTTACCTAATATTTCTGAAAGAAATATTGATAAAGTGTACCGCCGCTGTAAGCGGAGAAGTGACTTAATGTTGTGTAAAATAATGAGCGTAGCGATTATATTTTTCATACATAGAATTTTTTATCCCTAATAATACCATCTCCAATTAACCATTGGACACGCAATCCCAAATTTTGGCTACAAAACCGCGCTTCGCCCTCAACATA
>MFMT01000027.1 GCA_001783565.1 Candidatus Kaiserbacteria bacterium RIFOXYD1_FULL_42_15
TAGCGAGTTGGAGCAGTGTGATCCAACATCGCCACGTTATCCGCTTAACAAGGATAGTTTATTTACAGACAGCATGACTCGCGGTCAATTGAGTCAATTTTACACTATCGTTATGCTACTCGTCCTAAAACTACTTGAAAAATGAAGGATTTGTAGTATAATGCGCGTCTTATGGATTCCTCAGAATTTCCCATGCGGATAAATAAACACATGGCTCATTCTGGCATCGCCTCTAGGCGAGAGTCTGATGCACTGATAGCCAAAGGAAAAATACTCGTTAATGGTAAAAAAGCCATCATGGGGCAACAAGTTCTGGAATCAGACAAAGTTGAGATAGTCGGCGCCACAAAAACAAAACAATATCTTGCTTACTACAAGGGACGCGGGATTATTACCCATTCCCCCGCTGAAACCGAAATTGATATTTGCACTCGGCTTAAAAAGGACTACGGTATTACTGACGTAGCTCCGGTTGGGAGGCTTGATAAGGATTCCGAGGGTCTTATTATTCTCAGTAATGACGGGCGCATCACTGGTCCACTGCTTGACCCTGAAGCCACCCATGAAAAGGAATATTCAGTGACAGTTGATAAAAACATTTCCAAAACTTTTTTGAAATTAATGGAGCTAGGAGTTGATATCGAGGGTTATCATACTAAACCGGCCCGTTTAATTGAATCTCCGAAAAATCCTAAACGATTTAATATAATAATTACCGAAGGAAAAAAACACCAAGTCCGGCGCATGTGCGCTGCTCTTGGCTATCAGGTTGATACCCTAAAGCGAGTGCGTATTATGAATATTGAGTTGGGTTCCCTTAAACCAAACCAATACCGCAAACTAAGTGGCGACGAACTCAAAACATTTTTGAAAGAACTGAGTGTAAAGTAAATTAGAAACGGTACGTTTGGATTAATTCTCTCCACCTCAAACAAAAAGCTCGGGGTCGACCCCGAGCTTTTTGTTGTTTTAACCTAAATCTTAGGGGTTTCGCCCCTAAGATTTAGGGTTAGGCCTTTCGGCGGTCGCTTTCTTTTAGATATTGCTTGCGCAAACGGACGGAATGAGGGCAGACCTCGAGATATTCGTCATCAGACATAATTTCCAGCCCCACCTCAATCGATACCTCTTTTGTCGGTATTAATCGAATTGCTTCATCAGTTCCGGCCGAGCGCATGTTGGTCAACTGCTTTCCCTTGGTGGGATTAACCATCATTTCTTCACCCTTACTGGTGTTACCAATTACCATTCCCTCGTAGACTTCTACACCCGCCCCAATGTAAAGCTCGCCTCGTGTCTGTAGGTTGGCCAAAGAAAAACCAAGTGCCTTACCAGCAGCCATTGAAATCATTGAACCAACTTGTCGTTTTTTAATTTCACCTGCATAAGGACGAAAGCCAAGTACCTGAGAAGCCAAAATACCTTCTCCTTTGGTATCAACAACAAACTGGTTTTTATAGCCAAGGATACCGCGGGTTGGGCCTTCAAAAAGAAGTCGTACTTGATTGCCGTGAGTAGTCATATTCTGCATCACAAATCCACGGTTTGAAAGTCGGTCGATTACCGCTCCTTGGAATTCACTCGGAATGTCCACTGTCACTTCTTCAAACGGCTCGGACTTTATTCCGTCAATTTCTTTTATAATGGCCTGTGGTTGTGAGACTGAAAGTTCATATCCTTCACGACGCATGTTTTCCAACAAGATTGAAATGTGCATTTCACCGCGACCGTATACCTGCAAAACATCGGCTCCGAAATCAACCTTGAGTCCAACGTTGATTTCCAGCTCCTTATGAAGTCGCTCGGCAATTTGACGGCCGGTGACGTACTTTCCTTCTCGACCAGCGAATGGTGAATTGTTTACTAAAAACTGTAAGCCGATAGTTGGCTCATCCACTTTAATTGATGGTAAAGGTTCAGCATTTTCAGTGTCGGTCAGAGTGTCGCCAATACTGATTTCATTTAGTCCAGCAATCAAAACAATATCTCCAGCAAATGCTTCATCCAGCTCTAATTGAGCAACCCCTTTGTAGCCAGAGAGCTTTACCACTTTACATTTCTTCATCCCCTCGACACCTTCATGTTTAATAATGACCTGTTGTCCCTTTGTGACTTTTCCATCATAAATACGGGCCACTGCTAGACGTCCAAGAAAGTTATCGTAACCAAGGTTAAATACCTGCGCTCGCAACGGTTCACCGTCAACATATCCTTTGGCGGCCGGCACGGTTTCCAACACAACATCCAGTACTGGACTCAAATCTTTCATCTCGTCTTCCATCTTACGCTTGGCCAAACCTTCTCGCCCAATAGCGTAGACCACTTCAAAATTACACTGCTCGTCATTTGCCCCCAGCTCCATAAATAGTTCTAATACTTGTTCTTCACATTTATCAGGGTCAGCAGCCGGCTTGTCAATTTTGTTGATAATCACAATCGGCTTTAATCCGAGCTCTAGTGACTTCTTTAATACGAAACGAGTCTGAGGCATTGGCCCTTCCTGAGCGTCTACCACGAGAAGCACAGAGTCAATAGAACGAAGAACTCGTTCTACTTCGGAACCAAAGTCGGCATGGCCTGGCGTATCAACGATATTAATTTTTGTATCCTTATAAGTCACTGAAGTATTCTTGGCATAAATCGTAATACCACGCTCCAATTCAAGTGCATTACTATCCATAGAAGCATTACCTTCTCTCGCACCAGTGAATTCCATTAAACCATCTGTAAGAGTAGTCTTGCCGTGGTCGACGTGAGCAATGATGGCAATATTTCTAATTTCCTGTGGCATATAATTTTAATAAATACTTAATAATCGTTTCGTCCCCAATTAAACTGAGAAAGGCGCGCAATCTAAAGGGCGCGCCCGAAAACTGAAATACAATACCGTCTTTATTGGTTTTTGTCTAGTGTCTTAATGAGTTTAACCTTGGCAACTTTAGGTAAATGCCGCAGCTCAAATTCACGAATCTGAGCCGTACTTCGATCTTTACACGTCTCAGTATAAACCAATTCAACCGGCCGACGGGCTTTCGTATATTTGGCACCCTTGGGGCCAGCGTTATGTTCCTCCATTCGCCTTTTTACATCAGTGGTTACGCCAGTATAAAGCGTATCGTCAGCACATTGTAGTATGTACACAAACCAAGTCATAAAATATCCCAGGTCGGTAATGAGTACGGCTGACCGGAAAAACCCTGCCAAGCAAACCAGGTAAAAATAACTACTGCTAAAATAAAAATTAATAGTTTAAGCATAATGGCTTTGTTTATATTGTTACTCTGTCAGTGGTAATGATTAATCTAATTAAGATAACGCTTCCAACTGGAAAATAAATCAACGAAGAACAAATCATAAAAATACGTGGCGTATCGTAGAAAAGAGACATTTTACTCACATTACTCCTCTGTGGCAAAATAATTCCACAATTCGTCTAAAGTTACCCCTAACTCTGAATTGACAGAAAAGTTTTTACCGCAGGTATCAAGATCATAAACAACACTTTCCAATATGACTTCATAACGATAGTCGAGCCCGTCAACATACGAGGCACAGGAAGCCACTCTGACTGAACGAGAATCATTTTCAAGGGCGGTAGGTGTAAATTTAAGACGTAACTCATTCAAAAGTGTCCCAGGTAAATTTCCATCGATAGTTGCAGTACCGGTGAAAATGGCAGACGATAAATAGCTAAACGACCCGTCACTTAAAATTTGAAAAGAAGGACAAGAACCTGTGCGTGAACAACTGCCGTAGGTTTCTCCAGTCAAAGTAAATTCGCTGTAGGTGGTATCAGTGGCTCCATTATGTGCCAAAAACTGTGGAGCAAAACCAGCAAAAAACAAATACGCCCCAGCCGCCATCCCAACCACAAATGTAATCAGAATCGAAAGAATGTCTTGTTTTTTCATGTCAGACCAGTATAGCAAATATTTTCCAAAAGCCCGCTTATTCTTTTACTCATACTGCAATATACGGTATGATGACGCCATCGGAGAGTTCGCATAGTGGTCTAGTGCGCTGCCTTGGAAAGGCAGTATCGGGGCAACCTGATCAAGGGTTCAAATCCCTTACTCTCCGCCAAAATTCGGAATTCAAATTTCCGCCAAAAATATGGTCGGCGCGAAGCGCCGTCTGTTCTGAATTCCCCCCTCTCTGACGCAAAACAAGAAGTGAAGGAAGAGAAATTTTTGGTTCGCGCTGCCATCAATATCATCCTAATACAGGATAACCTATGAAGGTATATTCCATAACTTGTATCGGGCTATGGGACGTTATTAAAAAAGATCGCCCCGAGCGGGTTGTTGTCTTTACCGATTTGGTGGAAGTGGAGAATTAGAAATGAAGAGAGGTGGTTAAACCACCCCACTTACAGCCAACACAAAAAGGTATTGGTACAAAACATTAATTACTGCAGTCCTTGCAATGTCCTTTGTGGGTGAACATTTCTAGAACAGCTGCTAAGCCGACCAGGATGTAGACCACATTGGCCGCTGTTCCTTCGCCCAAAAGCATGGTAACTAAGTTTAAATCGAAAGCCCCAACCAATAACCAATTGAGTCCTCCTACCACTAGGAGTCCAAACGCAACCAGGTGAACTAATTTATTGTGCATATTTAATTTTATTAGTGTTTAAGGTCTGTCCGTCTACATTATAATTATAGCACTATAGGAATAGCAAAAATTACACAATCCACCAAGCTCTGCAGTAGGGTGTCCGTTCTGTGGAATGAAATATACTAAATATCCATGCCTCTCAATATCTTAATGCGCTCTTCGGCTGGTGGATGGGTTTGGAAAAGACCAGATATCTTTTGACCTAGGGTACGTTTCTCGCGACCAAATGGGTCGGCGATAAATAAATGGGCAGTAGCGTTATTAGCCCGACGCATCGGCTGACTGTGAGCTGATATTTTCTCTAACGCCGAAGCCAAACCTTCAGGATAACGAGTGAGTAAGGCGCCTGAAGCGTCAGCCAAGTACTCCCTTTTACGTGAGACTGCCATTTGTATCATTTGGGCGGCAATTGGAGCAAGAATGATTCCAACAATACCGAGAACTAAGAATAATGCCCCCGCTTTATTGTCGCGATCTCGACCACCCCACAACATCGAACGCATAAACATATCAGAAATAATGGCGATAAATCCAGCCAGCACTACCGCCACGGTCGAGACCAGAATGTCACGATTGCCCACATGAGACAGTTCGTGTGCTAGCACACCTTCTAGTTCGCTACGGTTGAGAATCTGCAGTAAACCACTCGTTACAGCCACAGCTGAGTGCTCGGGATTTCGTCCGGTAGCAAAAGCATTCGGTGCTGAGTCATTGACTATATATACCTTGGGCATTGGTAAACCTGCAGTAATAGCTAAGTTTTCAACCACATTAATAAGTTCACGGTTCCCTTCCATAGTGGCCGGTATCGCACCAGTCATTTTAATAACCAATTTGTCTGAATACCAATAGCTACCGACATTCATTACCAAAGCCACCACTACTCCAAAATACAAAATCACCGGGTTACCCATTACAACTGAAATCACATAACAAAAGCCAATCACAAACACGAAAAAGACCGACATCAGAATCCATGTCTTTCGTACATTTCTGCCTTGGTGTGTGTATAGAGTTGCCATGATTATATGTTATTTAATTCCCTGTGGTGTCTCGTTGCTTTTATAGTCACCCTTAGCGGACCAAAGAAGAAAATGACGATTTTTGTATAGACCTTTTTTCTCAACATTTTCTGCTATTGCGGTCTTGATGTCAGCTTCAGAAAACTCCATTAAGGCAGTCAGGGCATCAAGTACGATCATCAAGTCAGTATATTCTTGCAAGAATTCACCTCGGTCGCCTGTATGAGCCAATGCACCGGCTTCTTCAATAACTTTTTTCAATAATTCCTGCTCGAATTCCTGAGTGTCGGTTATTTCACGAACTTCACAAAGCTCACCCTTACCTTCAATTTTAGCTTTGATATTGTCGCGAACCAATTTGTTGTAATAAACGCGTCCCATATTTTATTTTGCTTAGAAAGTAACCTTGACTGGTTCTCGTTGCTCGCTATCGGTTTCCAATTCGAAGTATTCCATTGGCTTGAAAGCAAACATGTTGGCAATCAAGTTTGAGGGAAATGATTGAATCATGACAATCAAATCACGGACATTGCCGTTATAAAAGCGACGGGCGGCCTGAATCTTGTTTTCGGTATCTGATAGCTCAGTTTGTAGTTGGGAAAAGTTTTGGCTGGCTTTTAGGTCTGGGTAAGCTTCGGCAATAGCCAACAATTTACCTAATGAAGCACCGAGAGCTTGTTCTGCCCCGGCCATGGCCTTGATTTGCTCGGGGGTGATGTTGGTTGGATCAACGTGTATCTGAGTCGCAGCTGCTCGAGCAGCTGTTACTTCATCAAAAGTACCTCGCTCATGGCCAGCATAACCCTTAACTGCTTCAACCAAATTAGGAATAAGATCATAGCGACGCTTCAGCTGGACATCAATGTCGGCCCATGCTTCTTTTGAACGTTGGACCAACTTTACTAATCCGTTATAGGTTACCACTGTATAAATAGCGACCGCTGCAATAACTCCAATTAAAATCCATGACATAAAGTGAAATTACTTATTAATTACCCTCCGTTTTTAAGCCCTTATATTTTACCATATCAGCCCTTTGACACAAAGTTATTTTTTGTCATACTAACCCATGGAGAGTTAAATTAGGAGTTAATCATGCCCTTCAAATATGTTACTTTTGGTAAACTTACTGAAGGAGCTCACTTTTTAGCCAGGACGGTGAAGTGGGTAAAAATACATGAAGTGACAAGGGGAGACGGGACAAAATTCAATGCAGAAAGGATTTATGAAACCAGTGAGGAAACAAAAGAGGTAACAATGTTTTTTAATGAAACATTGGTGCTAAAATGACTCAGAAGAACTTCTTGTGACCAAACACAACTAGAAACCTAACTAGCCCGGTCTAGAATCTGAATGAGACGGCGAGCTTTACCCAGCCCGCCCTTTCTTTTTTTACTAAAAAATCAACCCAAAAACCTTTCGGTTAACCGAAAGGTTTTTTGGTTCATACTTATTTTCTAAAGAAGTAAAAAGAGTTTAATTGCTACAGGAAAGCACGGTACCTGTTATTTTTGCAGTAACTCCTACCCAAGTTCCAGAAATACTACCGGTGGCACCAGCGACCATAGCAATTGATTTCACGGTTAGATTACCTTGAGTGGATATTTGGGATGGGTAAAAAATATATTGATTTGGACTGAAATAACCAATTTCTATATGATCATCGTGATTCCAAAAATCTCCGCCCCAGGCATAACCAGGAAAATGTTCTGTGTAAAAACTTCCATTAGTAGGGGAATTTTTCCCATTATACATATTTTGCCCAATAGCTAAAGGTGTTTCACCATCAATATTTATGGTTTTTGTACCGTTAGCACTATACCCACCACTGTATACCCAATCGAATTTAACATCGCAACTATGTTGCTGCGTACAGGAACCTAAACATTCGTAACCAAGAATAACACCACCAGATATATTTACTTTTCCGTCATTACGAATTGGTATCCAGGGAGAAGCATACGACGCATGATCAGGATCACTAGATGAAAGAAATGTATAAAAGGTATCATCTTCACCATAAAATCCATAAGCAACTGGAGTAATTATTTTATTCTCATTTTTCCCTTGGCCTGTTTTCACACTAGCACGAGCACTTGCCCAGACCAAGATTTTTTCTACATTAGCTGGTAAACCTAATTGCGATGGTGTCTGGTTAGTACTATGTTGAAAAATTAAAGCTTGGGAGAGCATCTTTGTCTGATTACCGCCTCCCCCACTAAGGTTAGATAAACAATTATTCCCTGACGCATCACAATAAGCTCCCGCCCGCATCCGCACCGCCCCTAAATCACCAGTCTTCGCTTGGTAGGTGGCCCCAACATTAATCGGAGCCGCGACGTTATTTGCTGGTGGATTAGCTGTTGGTGGCGTCCAGTCGGCTGTCATAAAATTATAAGCCAGAAGTCCAACAAGAATAATAGCAAGGACAAGGGTAGTGTTTAGTGATTTA
>MFMT01000028.1:0-5345 GCA_001783565.1 Candidatus Kaiserbacteria bacterium RIFOXYD1_FULL_42_15
ATGTTCTGGTACATGAAGTTTCCTTTAATGCGGTGCGTAGTGAAATACAACATGTGGATTTTTATGCGCTGGAAGTGGGAAAGGAAATTACTACTGATGTGCCATTGGAATTTGTGGGGGAGTCAGTAGTGGAAAAGATTGACGGTATGATTAACAAGGTTCTACACGAAGTTGAAGTAACTTGTCAGCCGGCTGATTTGCCACACAATATTGAAGTGGATATTAGTGTTTTGACTGAAATTGATGCCAAAATTCTAGTAAGTGACTTGGTAGTACCTAAGGGGGTAAAGATTGAAACACTAGCAACCGAGGTGGTGGCGATTGTGGTAGGAGCACGCGAGGAAGAACCAGAGGAAATTGCACCTGCACCTGAAACAGAATCTGCCGAATCACCAGTAGCTACTGAAACACCGGCAGAACCAGAGGGAAAATAATAATTAATTTTTTTAAACGGTTTGTGAAGACGTCGACCACCGTTCCGTCTTTGCCTGCCTGCCCTGCATGCGCAGGCATGGCAGACAGGCGAGTCAGGGCGAAGCAATCCATGCCGTCATGTCGTCCTGGATTGCCACGTCATTCGCCCGACAGCTCATTCCTCGCAAAGACACCGAACGTTTTCACCGTCAGTCATCGTCGTGTCCGTCTTTGCCTGCCTGCGCAGACAGGCGATCCACAGCGCGGCAATCCACATCGTCACGTCGTTCATCATCGTGGATCGCCACGTCATTCGCCTGCGGGCTCCCTCCTCGCGAAGACGTTACGTTGACACTCGTCTTTGCGAGCTGGGGCTAAGCAATCCACTTCGTTCTAGTGCAAATCACCCAAACATATATAATTTCTACTTAAATTAAACGACAAAAAATAACACTTTTGTGACTAAATCACATTCCTGGTACCAATTTCTGGTATACTATAGCAATCTATGTTTGCTCGGCTAACTATTATATTTTTCCTGTTAGGGGCAATACTCCCAGTGTATACGGCTTCAGCCGAGACAGATGTCGAGCGAAAATCGCGACTGGAAGCGGAGCTACAACAAGTTGAGCGCCAGATTTTAACTCAACAAAGATTAGTGGAAGACACTCAATTGGAACGTCAATCACTAGAGCGTGATATGACTCTGATCCAGGGTAATATCAAAAAGACCCAGCTAGGAATACAGGCCAGGTCAATTGCGATTGCTCAGTTATCGGATCAAATTGGCGATAAAGAAGAAGTTTTAAAAATTCTTGAAGAACGATTGAGTCGTCAGCAGCAATCTCTAGCAGACTTGGTTCGCAAGTCAGCAGCCATGGACGACTTTTCGTTACTTGAAGTTTTATTAAGCCGAAAAAATTTCTCAGAGTTCTTTAGTGGCGTTGCCCAATTCCAATCAATCAAAGAATACCTTAATGAGTCACTTGACGTCCTTCATGGTATTAAGAACGATACCAACGAGCAAAAAAATTCACTTGAGAATAAACAAGAAACTGAAGCTGAAATGAAGCATGTTCAAGAATTACAGAAACAAGAAATTCAGGTTAAGGAAAAAGAAAAAGCTAAAATTCTCACTGTCACTAAAGGGCAGGAAGCCGAATATCAAAAACTCTTGCAGTCTCAACAAAAAACAGCATCCGAGTTGCGTAATGCGTTATTTGAACTCCTTGGTGGTGGTGGTGGAATACCACTCCCAGAAGCCGTTCGTCTGGCGCAATATGCGGAGTCAAAAACTAGTGTTGAGGCGGCTTTAATTTTGGCAATTTTGGAACAAGAAACTAATCTTGGCTCTAACCTTGGTTCTTGTGTTTATAATGATATTCGTGGCGGTAGGCCGGTAATGCATCCTGACCGAGATGCACCAATCTTTTTGGCCGTCTCGGAGATTCTCGGTTTTGATGCCCGAACCCGCTCCGTGTCTTGTCCATTTATGAGTGGTGGTGTTCCATCAGGATGGGGCGGGGCAATGGGGCCATCACAATTCATTCCGTCCACTTGGGCTATTTATGGTGGTATTGTTAATGTCGGTAACGGTTGGGTCTACAGTCAAACAGACGATGCCATCAGAAGAATTAATGGTACTGGATCACCAGCCAACCCGTTTAATAATCAAGATGCCTTTATTGCTACCGCACTTTTATTACGAGACAACGGTGCCAACGGATCTTATGCTGGAGACAGATTAGCAGCCCTACGATATTATTCCGGTTGGGGCGGAGCCAGTAACCCAGCTAATGCCTTTTATGGAGATGGAGTAATGAATCGCAAGGCCAAATTCATCGGCCAAATCAAAGTGCTTAATGGGGGGTAGGGAAGATGGGAAAGTAGTTTAATAGTTTAATAGTTGGATAGTTGCATGGTTATGGATTAGCATAAACACTTTAAACTAAAACTGACAATTGTTTACCTGTCATCCAATGCAACTTTGCAACTATTAAACCAAAGGGTTGGAGTTGCCAAATTAGCAATTTCTGATATAGTACCGACTACATTTACTTAGACAATTACTAATTATATTTTATGAAAGCAGATATTCACCCCAAAAATTACCGCCCAGTCATTTTTCACGACAACTCCAGTGATGAGCGTTTTTTGATTGGCTCTACTATTGAAACAACTAAAACTGAAAAATGGACCGATGGGGTAGAATACCCGATTGCTTTTGTTGATGTTTCTAGTGCCTCTCACCCGTTCTTTACAGGACAAGAAAAGGTTATGGATACCGCTGGACGAGTAGAACGATTCAAAGCCCGAGCAAAAAAAGCTTCTTCTGTTAAAACTAAAAAGTCGGTTTAGTCTAAATTCAACGATTTTCCATACCGTCACACGGTCGTGGATTGCCACGTCCTTCGCCTGCGGGCTCTCTCCTCGCAAAGACGACCGCAGGCCACTGTTACCCCTTCGTCTTTGCCTGCCTGCCATGCCTGCCCTGCATGCGCAGGCATGGCATGCAGGGCAGGCAGGCGAGTCACAACGAAGCAATCCACGTTTTCGTTTTTCCTACGAATTGTAAAGTTGCTCTGTTTACGGATGATGTTTTTGATGGTAAAAATACAATACTCATTATGGAATTCTCTGAAGAAGATTTAACGCGATTTCGCGAAAACCAAAAAACGCAATATTTAGCTGGTCAATTTTCTGCACTCAAAGCAGAACAGGATGCCAACAGGGAAATGATGATTGATGATTCGGAAATGGCTGAAATGGCTGAAACAGAAATATCTCAAATTCAAACTCGCCTAGAAGCTCTTTATGTTGAAATGGAAAAAATTCTTGAGAGTGCTAAGGAGGAAGAAGAAATTCCTTATGGAGTGGTAATGGAGGTCAGAGCTGGTGCTGGTGGTGATGAGGCAGCTTTGTTTGCCGAAGAGTTGGCCAATATGTATCAGATTTATGCTAATAACAAAGGTTGGTCTACCAGTTTGAACAATGAGTCGCGCTCTAGTGGTGGCGGATACAAAGAAGTTTCTTTTGAAATCATTAGCCCGAAGGTGTACGAAGCATTTCGTTTTGAAACCGGTGTGCATCGGGTACAGCGCATACCAACGACCGAGAAAGCTGGCCGGATACATACTTCAACAGCATCAGTGGCCGTTTTACCCTTACGTAAGAAGCCAAAGATTGATATCAGCCCGACAGATATTGAGATGGAATTTTCTCGCTCCGGTGGCGCTGGTGGGCAAAATGTTAACAAAGTTGAAACTGCTGTTCGCCTTATTCACGTTCCGACCGGTATTGATGTTCGTAGCCAGTCAGAGCGCTCCCAGCTAAAAAACCGCGAGAAGGCCATGAGTATTTTGATTGCCAAACTAGAATCGCTACATGAAGAAGAGGAAACTAGAAAGCATGCTAGTGTCCGAAAAAACCAAATCGGGACTGGAGATCGCTCAGAAAAAATCCGTACCTATAACTTTCCACAGAATCGTATCACTGACCACCGAATTAAAGTCTCTTGGCACAATATTGAGGGTATCCTCCAACAAGGAAAACTGGATGATGTAATTACGGCTCTAGCTACGGCATCCGAGGAGATTGAAGGGGAAGATTGATACTAATTAGTCCTGGGTCATATCGTCATCCTTCCTCGCAAAGGCATCTCATGTTCGTTTTTGCCTGCCATGCCTGCCCTGCATGCGCAGGCATGGCATGCAGGGCAGACAGGCGAGTCGCAACGAAGCAATCCACGTCTGTTGTGTCTTCATGGATTGCCACGTCATCCCCTACAGGGACTGTCCACTAGTTGGCCGATTTGTTTCCTGCCACGCTTCGCTCGCAGCTAAAGGCGGTTTAAACCAGCTCAACTAGTCTTGCAAAGTGCAAGAATTTTTATTAAGGATAAAAATTCTATGTATGAAAAATATAGTCGCTACGCTTATTATTTTACACAACATTAAGTCACTTTTTCACGCTTGCCAGCTCCCTCCTCGCAAAGACGGCCAGCTACGCTGACCGTCGAACGACTAAAATTTTAGTTTTAGTCGTCTTTGCGAGCGCACGAAGCAATCAACGTCGTCCGTTCCACCCGTCTTTGCCTGCCTGCGCAGACAGGCGATCACGCCTTTAGTTGCGAGCGAAGCGGGGCAGGTGGCAATCCAGAGTCGTCCCGTTTATGGATTGTTCGCTTGCGTTGGACAAGACTATCAGTTGCAGAATAGCGCCTGCTATGGTACTATGCGCCGGCTCGAAGACACTCTATTACTTGAGCGGATTTAATATTATTATGTCTACACCAACTACTCAAACACTCATCGAACGTCTCTTTTCAGCCGGGGCTCATTTTGGTTTCAAAAAGAGTCGTCGTCACCCCACTGTGACTCCTTATCTTTTTGCTTCCAAAGATGGCAATGATATTTTTGACCTTGAAGTAACTGCTGGTTTAGTTGAAACGGCAGCCAACTTTCTCGAGGAAGCTGGCAAGAACGGCAAAACTGTCGTGTTTGTTGGCACGAAAGATGAGGTATCAAGAATTGTCAAAGACATGGCTGAAAAAGTATCAATGCCTTATGTAACCAACCGTTGGATTGGGGGAATGTTTACTAATTTTTCAGAAATTAAAAAACGTATTCTTCGTCTCGAGTCTTTAACACAAGAACAAGAATCAGGAGAACTGGAACGAAAATACACCAAAAAAGAACGAGTATTGATCAATAGAGAGATGGACAAACTTGAGTTTAATTTTGGCGGTATTAAAACCTTAACTCGCCCAGCTGACATTATGTTGGTAGTTGATCCTCGTCATGACTCAATTGCGGTTTCTGAAGCACGAGATTTAGGAATTCCAGTCATTGCTCTCTTGAGTTCTGATTGCAATGTTAGCCAGATTAAATACCCAGTAGTGGTTAACGATGCTCTGCAATCAAGTGTGGCCT
>MFMT01000028.1:5358-21251 GCA_001783565.1 Candidatus Kaiserbacteria bacterium RIFOXYD1_FULL_42_15
GCTTTTGTGCCGCGAGTAGTAGCTCCCCGGGCAACAACAACCCCACGAACACTGACTGAATCTCGTCCTCGTCAGCCACGCGTGAACGCGTAAATATATATATATATATATTAGGTTCTAGTCCTAATTCATAATATTAAGAGTAAATCAAAAACTAATCTAGAAGAGTATTAGCACATTTATATATCCAATATGGAAATCACATCAACACAGTTAAAGGCCCTTCGCAACCAGACCGGAATCTCAGTTATGCAATGCAAGAAAGCTTTAGAAGAAGCTCTGGGTGATATGGATAAGGCAGTTATCATTCTCAAGAAGAAGCGAAGCGAGGCAGCCGACAAGAAGTCGGATCGAGAACTTGGCGCTGGTACAGTTGGTGTTTATATTCACAACACCAATGAAGTGGCAGCGATGGTAATGTTGGCCTGCGAAACAGATTTTGTTTCTAAAAATGCGGAGTTTGTTGCCTTGGCACGTGATATTGCCATGCATGTCGCCGCCACAAATCCAAAATATATTTCCAAATCTGAAGTGGATGAAGTTTCTTTAACGAAGGCCAGGGAAGTATTTATGACTGAGATGGGCGATAAGCCAAAGGAAATGCAAGAGAAGATTCTAGCAGGTAAGATGGACTCATATTTTAAGGAACAGATCTTACTAGAACAGGATTTCATTAAAAACCCGGAGACAACCATCGGTGAAATGGTGACAGGGGCTGTTCAAAAATTTGGTGAAAATATCAGTGTTGCCCAAATCTCACGCCTGTCTGTAAAATAAAGACACAATGTTTTGGGCACTTTTAATCACAATTACCAGTAGTACGCTTTTTGTTTTGTTTGGTTGGTTATTTACCTTCGAGACAAAGGTTGGACATCGTGTATTTTTGTCCCGTGGTCGGTCAGATTTCGACGTCTGGCTGACAAACCTTGTGACCGCCATACATAACAAAATTGTGTTTCTGGGAAAATACATTATCACCCTATCGTGGTATTACAGTCTGCACGCCTTACTGATGTTGGTGTTACGTTTTTTGGCCAAGCTATATTTCTCGGTAGAGAAACTATTACACCGTAACCGACTTCGTGCCAAGGCAATCCGCAGTGAGCGACGGAAGTCAGTAAATAAGGATTCACACCTAACACAAATTGCCGAACACCAAGCAGAAACAGCACTTACCGCCACGCAAAAGATTAGACGAAAAAAACGTGCTCTAGAGGGGAAGTAAGGATTACTTGGTTGCGTTTTTATCATAATTCGGCATAATAGCGTAGCTTTTGCAAAAGCCAAGAACCAAATTGCCATCTTAGCTCAGTTGGTAGAGCAACTCACTTGTAATGAGTAGGTCGTCAGTTCGAATCTGACAGATGGCTCCGATGCGAGGGAAATGGGACGAGTGAAACGAGGGGTGCACATAAAAATAACTCACAGGAAAGCTAGCTTTCCTGTGAGTTATTTTTATGTGCACCTGTCTGGCTTTGCCAGACGTACCCATTTCCGAGCGAGGCCATGCTGTATGCTTTGCATACAGCATGGCTCCCCAGTCAACTTACTCTAGCAGTGGATTGGCTCGCAAGCTCGCAAAGACGGTGGCGGACGGATGTTGGTCGTCATTGCGAGGAATGGAGCGGAGCGGAATGACGCGGCAATCCACCGGACGACGACGTGGATCGCTTCGCAAGCTCGCGAAGACGGACGCGAAGACGAACGACGTGGATTGCTGCGCTTCGTTCGCAAAGACGGATACAAGTTTAGATGAGGGTACAGGCGCGGTCGTCATTGCGAGGAATGGAGCGGAGCGGAATGACGCGGCAATCCACCGACAGCAATGCGGACCGCTTCATTACAGGAACTGTCCTTCTTACAGAAGCTGTTCAGGTTTTCGCTATTTTTTCAAAATAGCTGGAAACCTTCTGAAACAAAATATTAAATTTTGTTTCAGCTCATTGGCTATTTTATTTACCCACGCTACGCTCGCGGCTAAAGGCGGACAGAAAACTAACTCAATGAGTCTTGAGCCAGTCTCCCAGACTGACTTACACACGTTCACTCTGACGACAAACAAGTTTTTTGTTTATTCAGTGAAGGGCTCTAGTTGGTGGTCAAGGTTTCTTGAGAATACTTTAAAAAGACGTCCTTTCACCCCACAACAACTATTAAATTTAACCACTTTTTTTATTCAGAAATAAGGGTATACTGGCTAGTATTCTATGGAGGAAAAACCGCACTTATTGCCCTATGCAACCCGGAGAGACTTTCATGTCGGCCGGGCAACTGAATTGACTGGACGGCGGAAACTACTTTATCGAGTGCTTGAAATCATCCCCGGGCTGGCTTCCTGGTCGACTTTGATCGGGGTTATTTTAATGTCGATTTATGCGCCATTTTGGGCGTCTTATTTTATTATTGCCTTTGCCCTCTTTTGGGTTTTGAAAACTGCTTTTTTGTCTTACCATTTGCGCTATAACTGGATGCGACTACGACATCACATGAAGCTTGACTGGTCTCTCATGATTGAGCGTTTTACTTTTGACCATATTTATCACGTCGTCATCTTACCTTTTTATCAAGAGCCACTTGCAGTGATTGAAGCCACTCTCAAATCATTAGCGGCGGTACGTTACGATAAAAAAAATATTATTGTGGTCTTGGCAGCCGAAGATCGAGCCGGAGAACCTGCTCAAGCCATTGCCAATCAAATGAAACAAAAATGGGGAGATAAATTTGGTTTCTTTTTGATTACCACCCATCCGGCTAATGTTCCGGGAGAGATGGCCGGTAAGGGTTCAAATTCTGCTTATGCGGCCGAGGAAGTACGCACCAAGGTCCTTGACCACCATGGTATTCTTTATAATCATGTCCTGGTTTCAATTTTTGACATTGATACAGTTTTGTATCCCGACTATTTCAATTGTCTCATTTGGCATTTTATGGTAGCCGAACGTCCGCTCAAGAGTTCATTTCAACCCGTTCCAATTTTTAATAACAATATGTGGGAGGCCTCGGCTTTAGCCAGAGTGGTGGCTATGAGTAGCACTTTTTGGGAAATGGTACAGCAGGAAAGACCAGAGCGTATGGCTACCTTTTCTTCTCATTCAGTTAGTTTTCAAGCCCTCTATGAGGTTGGTTATTGGCAGAACAATATGGTCAGTGAAGATTCGCGTATCTATTGGAATCTGATGATTGCTAATGATGGAGAATATGATGTTGTGCCACTTTCTTATCCGGTTTCGATGGACGCTAACGTCGCCCCGACCTTTAGACGAACAGTGGTACAGATTTACAAACAGCACCGCCGTTGGACATACGGGGTGGAGAATTTTTGTTACATCGTTTATCACTTTTTACAAAACAAAAATATACCCAGAAAGACTCGTATAAAAATTACCCTCCAACAAGCCGAAGGATATTGGTCTTTAGTAACCAACCCCATCATGTTGTTTATTTTGGGGTGGACACCAATTTATCTTGGCGGTCAAGAATTTCACCAAACTGTCCTGTCATACAATCTACCGATTGTGGTGCGTGACCTTTTAATTCTAGCGATGTTTGGTCTGGTGATTTCATCTATCATTTCATTATCGTTGATACCGCCAAGACCAAAAGAGGCCAGTCGTTTACGCTATATAGTAATGGCCTTGCAGTGGCTCTTAGTTCCAGCTACGATGATCATCTTCAGTGCCATTCCTGGGCTTGATGCGCAGACCCGGCTAATGTTTGGCCGGTATATGGGATTTTGGGTGACACCGAAAAGTCGCTCTTAACATTTTTTAACATCCTTATGATACAAACCTTTGATTTTAAAATGAGTACCCCAACTGTTAAGCCATTACCACAAGGCAGACGCCGGGTTGTTTTTTTGGGCATGGTTTTTCTATTTTTGGGTGCGGTGCCGTTGTTTGTATTTTATGCTACTGGGTATCGCTATGATTTTTTTTCTGAGACAGGCGGTATTACCGCCACCGGTGGTTTATATATTTCAATTTTGGCCGACAAGGGGGAATTATTTTTAGATGAGGCGCCAGTGCAGGATGTGCGTATCTTTCGTAAGGCGTCTTATATCCAGAATTTAGTTCCGGGGATGCACCGCATTCATGTTCAAGAACCGGGATTACAGACCTGGGTTAAGGAATTACCGGTTTATCCATATATCGTGACAGAGGCCGAAGCGTTCTTAATGCCAATTCGTCCACAGGTTCGTTTGGTGACTGAATATCAGACAGCGACTGGTACGCCAGTGTATCTCGGTATGAGTCCTGGTACTCAGATACTGCCGTTTGCTTCTTCTACTCTACCGGTAAGTGTTACTAAGTCACAGGCCACCAGCACCTTGGTAGTTAATTCTGAATATGATTTCGTGTCCGAGTTGTTCAATTCAGAAAACACCAGTACCACAACTTTGATTAAGAAAGTAACCAATGAAGTTGTGGGTGGCTTTAAGTTTGCCAACGATTCCGCACGTGGTGTTGCGTCTAGTACTGAATTATCGACCACTACACGTCTCTGGCGTGATATTTCTCTTTATGAGCGCGATGGGGAGGTTTTCGCCAAATATGTCGGTGAGCAAAATAATATTCCATATTATTTCTGTGTACCTAAAACGTCACTGGCCTCGACCTCCGAACTTTATGGTGCGCAAGTAATGACTGGTGTGGCGCAAGCCATGGAAGAATCATCTCTCTTTGGTACAACTGAAACAGCCAACAGTTCTAAAATTTGTCGTTCAGAAATTAGAATTGATACTCACGGCAAAGAAGTGATTTATTTTGACTTCTTTCCCAATAGTGGCGACTTAGTTTTACTACATCTTGAAGATGGAATATTTGTGGTGGAGATTGATGATCGTTCCTGGCAGAATTCGGAGCAACTTTATCCGGACAGTGCCGAAAAAGTAATTATCAACAATGGAATTATTTACGTGGAGGATCACAGCATTTATTTTGAATTACTAACCACCTTAATAACACAATAGATATTGTGTTATTATTTATTTTATGAAAAATATTGGACACCAGCACCCCTTATCAAAGGTGATTGCCGAAATCAATCAGATTTTTGCCGAAATCGGCTTTGTCTTTGCGGAGGGTCCAGAGCGAGAATTGGTGAAATACAATTTTGATATGCTTAATGTACCGGCTGACCATCCCTCTCGAGATATGCAAGACACTTTCTACTTGGCGGATGCACCAGAGCTGGTGATGCGCACCCACACTTCGCCGGTACAGGTACGTTATATGCTAGATAATAAACCTCCTATCAGAATGATTTGTCCGGGTAAAGTATTCCGTAACGAAGCTACTGATGCCACCCATGAGGCACAGTTCTTTCAGTTAGAAGGTTTGATGATTGATAAGGACATTTCTCTTGGTCATATGAAAGGTGTTTTAGAATATTTCTTCTCAAAGTTTTTTGGGGAAGAGGTACAGGTTCGTTTTCGGCCCAGTTTTTTTCCATTTGTGGAGCCGGGGGTGGAAGTCGATATGAAGATTGCTTCGCAAGAGGGCAACAAGCTTTCGGGTAAGTGGATTGAGCTGATGGGCGCGGGCATGGTGCACCCTAATGTCTTGCAAGTGGCGGGAGTGGATCCTAGAATCTATCAAGGATTCGCTTTTGGGATGGGTATGGATCGCTTGGCGGTCCTGAAGTACGGGGTTGATGATATCCGTTTGATGTACAACGGCGACCTTCGCTTCGTTAATCAATTTTAGTTACTATGTTATTTTCACGCAATTGGCTACAGACGTTTTTTGAGACACCGCTACCTCAAGCTGAGGTGCTTGAAGAGAAGCTGACTTTTTATTCCTCTGAAATTGATGAGGTTACGGCTGTTGGGGATGATATGGTTTTTAATATTAAGATTTTGCCGGATAAGTCGGCTTGGCTGTTATCCCACCGCGGAGTGGCTAAGGAATTGGCGGTCATACTGGATTTGCCGATGATGAATGACCCACTTCAGGAGGCACCAGCGACATTTGCCGAGACAGACACGGTGACGGTGAATACCACCACTCCTACTTGCGATTATTATAGTGTGGCGCGGATTTCTGGGGTGACGGTAGGTGAGTCACCTGCTTGGCTTAAGACGGCACTGGGGGCGATTGGACAACGGTCTATCAACAATATCGTTGACGCTACTAACTATGTAATGTTCCATCTTGGACAACCATTACATGCTTTTGACGCTGGGAAGCTCGTAGCGAAAGATGGGGTGAATAATATCACGGTGCGAAGTGCCAAGGATGGTGAAGAATTCAAGAGTCTTACTGGCGAGGAATATGTCTTGACGACGAACGACGCGGTCATTACTGATGGTCATACTGATACCGTACTAGCGCTCGCTGGTGTGAAGGGTGGAGTGAGCTCGGGAGTAGATGAATCTACTACAGTCATACTCCTAGAGGCAGCTCACTTCGAGCGAGTCGCTACGCGCCTGACTTCTAAGCGACACAAACTTCAGACCGATGCCTCGAAGCGTTATGAAAATGGGATTGATAAAACGCTGGCGCAGTACGGACTAGTGGCTGGAGCCAACTTGATTGCACAGGTCGCAGGTGGAGAAGTAGTAGGGATGAAGAGTGTTGGTGACGAAGCCATCACCAGGCGCGCACCGGTATCGGTATCGCTCGAGCGGATTAATAGCGTCTTTGGTCTGGCACTGACACAGGCGGAGGTAGAGATTATCATAAAGTGCTTTGGTTACGAATACACCTTCAAAGACGAGATGCTTGAAGTGACTCCACCATTTGAACGGAATGACTTGGTGATAGCGGAAGACGTGATAGAAGAAATTGGACGGATGTATGGACTAACGCATATTGTATCAATCACGCCGACCCCAATGGCGGTCGCGGAGTGTAATTCCCGGCACTTTTATGCTGAAAAAATCAGACATGCTCTAATGGGAATTGGATTTTCTGAAGTATATACCAGTACCTTTCGGGCCAATGATATAGTGAAGATAGAAAATGCGTTGGCTTCAGACAAAGGATACTTACGAAGTACGTTGGTTCTAAATATTAAAGAAGCCGGTGAGCGAAATATTTCTTATCGTGATTTGCTGGGGCTGACGGCGGTAAAGATTTTTGAAATTGGTACGGTTTTTGGGAGTCAAAGTGAGGAATTTCGGATCTGTCTCTTGGTGCAAAGTGGCACTAGCTACAAAGCTAAGATAGACGAGCCGTTGGTGGCCGAAGCGCTAACTACGTTGACCGAGGTGCTGGGTGTAACACCAGAGTTATTGAGTAACGAGAATGGCGTGGTGGAGTTTTCACTTGATGCGTTATTGTCGCAACTGCCGGCCGTTACTGCTTATGAAGCAGTTCTGAGCAGTGAAGCGATACGTTATCAGCCATTTTCGGTCTATCCAAGTGTGTCGCGTGATATTGCGATGTGGGTGGATGAATCAAATACAGTCGGTGAGGTGATAAACGTACTTCGCACTGCTTCCGGTCCATTGTGCGTTCGCGTTACTCACCTCGACACCTTTACCAAAGATGACCGGACTTCGATGGCTTTTCGTCTTGTCTTTCAATCAAACGAAAAAACGCTCGCGGGTAGCGAGGCGGACGAGGTGATGATCTCAGTCTACTCCGTCATCCTAGAGCGTGGTTGGGAAGTTAGGTAGTCGGGAACTATATCGTCTTTGCCTGCCTGCGCAGACAGGCGAATCACGCGTGAGAAGCGAACACTTGGAGCTTCGCAAGAGGTTGCCTACTATTTTGCAAAAATAGTGACAACCTGAACAGCTTCTGTATAGAAGACATTTCGCAGCCACATTGAGCTAGTTTATGAATGAAATGAAATAAAGTAGCCAATGAGTGAACAGTTCCTGTATAGGTGAGAAATGTCTGGGTGAGAAAGTCCAGTGGACTTTCGCAAGAGGTTGCCTGCTATTTTGCAAAAATAGTGACAACCTGAACAGCTTCTGTATAGAAGACATTTCGCAAGACTCATTGAGGGATTTTGTGAGTGCAACGAAGCAAAATACCCAATGAGTGGACAGTTCCTGTATAGGAAGCAATCCACGTCTGTTGTGTCTTCATGGATTGCCACGTCATTTGCTTGCCAGCTCATTCCTCGCAAAGACGGCGACCATTAACAACTCCTTTTGACTTCGTCTTTGCCTGCCTGCCATGCCTGCGCATGCAGGGCAGACAGGCGAGCCACAGCGCGGCAATCCACATCTTCGTCAACGTCATGGATTGCCGCGTCATTCGCTTGTCAGCTCCCTCCTCGCAAAGACGGCCAGCTACGCTGGCCGTCGACGACTAAAACTAAAGTTTTAGTCGTCTTTGCGAACTCGCCTTTAGCTGCGAGCGAAGCGTGGCAGGACGCAATCCAGTGTTGTCACGTTTTCCTAGATTACTGCATCATTCGCTCGACCACTCACTCTTCACAATGATGCCAATCTGAGAGCTCACAAAGGTTGTTTTTTGAGCACTAATTCACCTCGCCAACAAGGTGTTTTTTTGTTATAATATAACAATTATTATTGATTAGTTAGTAAATATGGCAGCACCAAAAGACCCTAAAAAAGGTAAGTACGACGCATCTTCAATTTCTGTTCTCGAAGGTCTCGACCCAGTGCGCAAGCGCCCAGGAATGTACATTGGTACTACTGGTACTGAAGGTCTACATCACCTGGTTACTGAAGTTTTTGATAACTCTCGCGACGAGGCGATGGGTGGTTTTGCTAATCGGGTCGAGGTAGCACTTTTGCCGGGTGATTATGTTCGGGTGGTTGATAACGGTCGCGGTATTCCAGTGGACATTCACAAACAAACAAAAGTCTCAGCTCTGGAGACTATTCTCTGTACACTCCATGCCGGCGGAAAATTCGGTGGTGAAAATACTGGGTACAAGGTTTCTGGTGGTCTGCATGGTGTGGGTGTTTCTGTAGTTAATGCGCTTTCGACCCATCTCATTGCTGAAATACATCGTGATGGCGGATATTTTATCCAGGAATACAACATCGGTAAACCTAAAGCAAAGGTCAAGAGAGTAGGTGCTTCAGATTTACAAGGCACAATTATCACCTTCCAAGCCGACCCGACTATTTTCCCAGAAATCATTTATGATTACCGCAAGATAGTCAGTCACTTGCGCCAACAGGCCTATTTGGTTAAAGATATGTTGATCACTGTAATTGACGCTAGAGAGTTAGATGAGCCAGCACAAAAGAAACTTGATCTTCGTGGTAAGCAATATTTGACTGATGAGAAATTGGAGATACCACAGCAAAGTTTTTATTTTGAAGGTGGTCTGCGTTCATTGGTGGCTTTCAATAATCACTACCAAAAGCCAGTGCACAAAAATATTTTCTATGTAGAGAAAGGCGGGGTAGATTCACCGCTTGATGACAAGGTGCAGTCAGTTGAGGTGGCTTTGCAGTATGTTGACGACATTTCTCCTCGTATCTCTGCTTTTGCCAATAATATCTACAACCCTGAACACGGAACACATATCACAGGTTTTAAAACCGCTTTGACTCGTACTCTGAACAATTATGCCAAAAAGAATAATTTTTTCAGTGTCAAAGACAAGGACGCTGGCTTTACTGGCGACGATGTCCTCGAGGGAATTACAGCGGTAGTGTCAGTCAAGATGCCAGATATTCAGTTTGAAGGTCAGACGAAAGCTAAACTTGGTTCGGTCGAAGCTCGGGGAGCGGTGGAGTCAGTTTTTGGAGAGGCCTTTAATATGTTTTTGGAGGAAAATCCTGACGATGCTAAGGCCATTATCAATAAAGTGGTCATCGCAGTGAAGGCCCGTAAGGCGGCCAAAGCGGCTAAAGACAGTGTGTTGCGTAAGGGTGCACTTGAGGGATTATCTCTACCAGGGAAGCTAGCGGATTGTCAAAGTAAACGGCCATCGGACTCGGAGATATTTATTGTGGAAGGAGATTCCGCCGGAGGGTGTTTTTCTGGCGAGACTAAGATTGCCTTAACGGATGGACGTGATTTATCACTGAGAGAAATTGTATCCGAGAGAGCCAAGGGCAAAAAGCATTTCTGCTACACTATAAATAATAACGGCACTGTAGCGGTCGGTGAAGTGTTGCATCCCCGAATTACAAAACACAACACCGTGGTGGTTAAAGTAGTGTTGGACACTGATGAGGAAGTTGTATGTACTCCTGATCACTTATTTATGTTACGTGACGGTAGTTACAAACCTGCCATTGATTTGAAAGCCGGTGAATCACTTATGCCACTGTACCGCAAACATTCTGAAATGGGAGGCAAAATTACTATTGATGGGTATGAAATGGTATATGATCCGACAGAAAAATATTGGCGATTCACACATTTGTTATCCGACCAGTACAATCGTGAACGAAACGTATATCAAAAACGGCAAGGTGACCATATACACCATCGTGATTTCAACAAAATGCTACAGGCACTTCATACTATCTATACAAAGACCGGAACGGTAGATTTTAATCATTATGAGCAGTTGAGAAAAGATACCAAAGACCGCACCCTGATTCGGCCAGAGACAGTAGTGGCCCGTTTCTTTGATAATGATCTCGATGCACTCAAGGAAGCCGCCATACACCACAATCACCGTGTCGTTTCAGTAGCGTCTTTGTCTGAAAGTATGGACGTATATGATTTTGAAGTACCCTATACCCATAATTTTGCTCTAGCCAGTGGCGTGTTTGTACACAACAGTGCCAAAATGGGGCGTGACCGCAAGACTCAGGCCATTCTGCCACTACGAGGCAAGATTCTGAACGTCGAGCGAGCGCGTATCGACAAGATGCTGGCGTCCGAACAAATCAAGAATTTGGTGATTGCGATGGGGACGGCGATTGGTGATGTATTTGATATTGAAAAATTACGTTATCATAAAATTATTATTGCCACTGATGCTGATGTTGATGGGGCTCATATTAGAACTTTGTTACTGACACTTTTTTACCGTTATTTCAAACCTTTGATTGAAATGGGATATATTTATATTGCTCAACCACCGCTCTATAAAATCCAAAAAGGAAAAGATATTCATTATGCTTATTCTGATCCAGAAAAAGTGCAGGTTCTAAAAGATATGGGTGAAGATCCGAGTGATGAAATGGAAATGGAGGAAGAATCTTCCGAGGGGGATTCTAGTGTCGATGCCGAAGGGGAAGTTGACGAGGTAAATATAAAAGATGGAGTACGCAAACCAGGCAAGGTGCACATCCAGCGTTACAAAGGACTAGGCGAAATGAACTCGGAGGAATTATGGGAGACCACGATGAATCCGGAATTTAGAATTCTCAAGCAGGTCAACATTGAAGATGGCGAGGCCGCCGATAAGGTGTTTGATATTTTGATGGGTACTGACGTGCCTAATCGAAAATCCTTTATTCAGTCAAACGCCAAGATGGCCACTTTGGATGTTTAACTCTCACTCCCCGTCTTCATTGTCTTTGCCTGCCATGCCTGCGCATGCAGGGCAGACAGGCAAACCCTCCTTTAACTGCGAGCGAAGCGCGGCAGGAAGCAATCCACGTCGTTGTGTCAATCTAGACTGTCACGTTCTTCTCGTAATGACGATGACCAACCACTTAATTTACAGTTCAATACCTAAAACGGTGTGGCCCTTGGGCCACACCGTTTTAGGTATTGAGGTTGCTATTGTTACTTAATCGAGACAACCGCAAAGAAGGAGTTGTTGGCAACTTTTGTATCGCCATTAACAGCTATAGAGATGTCAAAGTTTTTGATACCGGTATCTTGGGGCATAGAAAAACCAAGAGTTAAGATAGCGCGCTCGTTTGGTTTGAGAGCTGTCTGTGATTCTGAGGTATAGGTTATTCCGTTAGGTAGTTTGGCGGTAAATGTCCAAGAGTTTGAAGTCTTAGTACCAAAGTTTTTAACTTCAAATTGAATAGCACCCTTAGCATTGTGGTCTATCACTCCAGTGTTTATAAAAGTGTTGTCGTTGTTAAAAATACCAGTCGCTAAGAATTTTGTTCCCAAATCAGTAAACCCGTTTGGATTTGAAGCGGGAATCTGATAGACGTAATGTTGCTCATAGGTTGGAACAACTGGCGCGGTGGGAGTGGCTGGTTTGACAATTGGAGTGACTGGGGTAGTTGGTATTATTACCTCTGGTTCTGAAATAACTTCTGGTTCGGTTGAAGTAGCCGTTTCATTATCAACAATGACGATTGGTGAAATGCTGGGATTTAAGACTGTCACTGAATCTTTCATAGTGGCAGTTGGAGAGTCCGCGGTATTTGGTATGAATCCAATCACATAATTAACATCAGTGAAACGATTTTTTTCTGAATGGATGATCATATCAGTTGAACTGACATTTCCTAGATTGTAGTTTGTATCACAAGTAAGATTTTTAATCTCACCTTCTGTAGTGCGTGTGTCTATTGCTACACTGTCAGCGCAGGTATATGAAAATGTAAATGCGCCAGCTTGTTTAGGAATACTCCAGGAGATGGTTAACACTTCTCCAGTATTAACAATGTTTCTATTAGTCACTACCACCAATTCTACTGGTTTGTAGTTGTAAACACTATCGGCCAGTGAAGCGAGCGAGGTCAGGGCGGTAGGTAAGTAAGAAACAATTTGAATGCTAACCCAGGCAATTAAGATAATAAGGCCCACAAATCCACCAATCGCGAGTGATTTTAAAATACGGTCCTTCTTTTGATTTTCGGTAACATTTTCCATAATTCCGAAACACTACCATATTCAAGAGTGCATGTCAAGTAGCGGTAGGTAGATAAAATTGAATAGATGGTGGTTGAATGGTTGAATAGTTGCATGGCGACATAAAGAAAAGTAGTATAGAAAATAAAACGCGTTTGTCTTCGCGAACGGCAGTGAAGCGATCCATGTCGTACACAGTCGTGGATCGCCACGTCGTTCCGCCGTGGCTCCACTCCTCACGATGACGATGGCTAACGTCTTTGCCTGCCTGCCCTGCATGCCATGCCTGCCCTGCATGCGCAGGCATGGCAGACAGGCGAGCCACAGCGTGGCAATCCACGTCGTCCTCCATTTCTCTTTCCAGCCCACAGGCCACGTCAGTTGGCTCGGCCACTCGCGACACTACCTGAAGCAAACCTTGACAATTTTACCATTCATGCTATTGTAAGAAATATTAACTACCGATGATTAATTTTAATCAATTGATTGACCAGATTATTGTTCGGAAAGGAGCTTTTTTGCTGACCTTTTTTATTGTATTTACTTTTAGCTATGGGTTGCTGTTTGCAATTGACTTTTTGCCTGAAGCACCGAGTGCCACTTCTGATTCTGAAAAATCGGTTATTTCGGCATCATCATCTAATTCAATCAACCTGGAATCAGTCACCATTGAAAATAATCCGTCTGAGCCGATAAACAGCATTTTGGCGACCGAAACAGTGAATGAATTGCCCCTAATCCTAAAAATACCTTCTCTTAATCGTGAAGTGACTATTCTCAATCCAACCTCAAGGTCAATCAATGATTTAGATAATGCCTTACTCGCGGGAGTGGTGCGACATCCCGACTCAGCCGTTTTGGGACAGGAGGGGAATCTTTTTATTTTGGGTCATTCCAGCTATTTACCCAAGGTATTCAACAAGAATTTCCAAGCCCTTAACGGTATTCAGAATCTAAAGTGGGGTGATATTATTACTTTGGAATCAGCTGATACTGTTTATACCTATCAAGTTAAAAAGGTCTATCAGGCCAAAGCCGAGAATGTTACGGTGCCAATCGCTGGAGCAGGGAAACATCTAACCCTGGCAACTTGTAACAGTTTTGGCTCAAAAGATGACCGCTATATGGTGGAGGCGGATTTGGTAGGGACAGCTACCATTTGAGCCGATAGGGAGTAGAATTAAAAGGAAAAGACAATTTCCTTGACAAAATCATATTGTTCTGATATTATTATAGATAATAGTGACCTAGTTCCTCCTTGTTGATCTTTGATTCAAACAGTTAGAACCCTAATTTCGTAAAGAAATAGCCAGCTTCATCTACAGAAGTCATAACTCTTGTGTGTATGAAGCTCGCTACCACCCGTCGTGAGGAGAAGGAGAGTAATATCTTTCCCTTTTTCACGGCTATGGTAGAAGGTAAGTTCTTTAACATAAACCTGGCACAACGGTGCCAAATGCTCGGGAGGGCATCATGAAACTCATCCTTTTCGTCATCGCCATGGCGGTCGGAATGGTAAATTCGGCCTTTGCCGAGCGGCCGACCATTACGGTCAGCTGTGCCAACGTCACGGCCGATGCGTGCGAAACCATGATTGCGGCGCTCAAACGTGCGCCGTACATCGGCCCGATCAGGCCAGCGGAAGAACCGATGGCTTGCGCGCGAGTGGTATCCTACGGGCCGTCCCCAGTTGTCTGGGTGAACGGCACCAATCGTCACGCGCCGGTAATCGAGGACACCGGCGTTGTCTACACTGAGCCCTTTGGGCTCAATCGTCAGTGGACAGTGACGGAATCCTGTATTCCACTCCGTCTGCTGAATGGCGTCAGTAACCTGACGCTGTGCACCGGACTTGGTGAGGAGGGCTACCACTGGGCGTTGACCAGCAAGGAGCTGGCCCTGATGAAGAAAACAGGGCATTTTACCTCTTATGCTCCGTTCCTGGAGGTGTACGATCGTAACTCGCTCCCGGTGGATCGGGTGCGAGCCCTCTATAGTGCGCGTTATGGCGCGCACTACTGATGAAAAAGGGAAAGGCAACTAAGAAGTTGCCTTTCCCACTTCTAATATTCTTGCGTACATGGTGTAGGTAAGAATATTAAGAGGTTGTAATTTAATTATTTAATTTAACCATTCATGTTAACAAAAAAATATAAAGTATACACTCTAAGTGTAGTTTTTATTGTGTTATTTATTATATTGTTGCCGGTATTTATTACTCAAAATTTTTCTTTTGAAAATGTTACGGTTTCCGCCTGGACAGACGGAACAGATGATGGACAAGGCGGTTGCTGTGGTGGTAACGGTAATGGCGGTGAGGGCAATGACACCCCAACCCCTCCGACACATGAACACGAGGACCTTATTCCTAATTGTGTTTTGACAGCTACTCAAAGTACCATTAATGCTGGTGGTAGTTCAAGACTAACTTGGACTTCCCATAATGCTAATGTTCGTAACATCAATCAAGGGGTTGGAAATGTCACTCCAACTACTCCAAGTTTTAAGGACGTGACTCCGGCCCAAACTACTACCTACACCATGACGGTGACTAGTGTTGATAATATTAGTAGTACTTGTAGTGCCACTGTAACAGTGGTACCCGTTACCCCTCTTCCTACCTGTGACTCCTTCACCGTCTATCCAGCTACTCTGCCTGCAAATGGCGGAACAGTCACTTTGAATTGGAACACCACCAACGCCACCTTTGTCGGTATTTCTCCTACTGTGGGAGAAGTCCTCGCTGACGATTCAGTTAATGTGAATGTCACCAGTGATACTACCTACACCCTAGAAGCTGCCAATAGCAGTGGCTCTGATTACTGCCAAGTAACGGTTGATGTCGCTACACCATCTACCCCTCTTCCTACCTGTGTTATTTCTGCCACTCCTACAACTATCACCGCTGGTCAAGGCACCAAACTCACCTGGACATCAACCAATACACTCTATGCTTCCCTTGATCACGGTAATGGTAATATCTATCCTAGTGATAATCGAATGGTCTATCCAACCGTGACTACCACCTACACCATGACAGTGGAAAATACAGCTGGTGCTCTGGCTACCTGTGCTACCACGGTCACCGTCACTAATCCAACTCCCGCTCCTACCTGTGACTCCTTCACCGTCTATCCAACTACTCTGCCTGCAAATGGCGGAACAGTCACTTTGAATTGGAACACCACCAACGCCACCTTTGTCGGTATTTCTCCTACTGTGGGAGAAGTCCTC
>MFMT01000029.1:0-858 GCA_001783565.1 Candidatus Kaiserbacteria bacterium RIFOXYD1_FULL_42_15
GAAGGTTCAGTCGAACACATTAAAACCGCCTTGTCTTGGCTGGGTATCAATTGGGATTATGGACCAGATAAACCCGGTCCGTTTGGATCATGTGTACAATCAGAGCGTTTACCTATTTATAAAAAGTATGCAGAACAGTTAATTAAGAAAGGGTTGGCTTATCCAGACCCATACACAACAGAAGAAATTGCCGATTTCAAACAACAAGCTGAGATTGAAAAGAAACCATTTTTGTATCGTGAATACCGACCCGACACATTTGATGTCTGGGATGGTACCAGACCATTACGTCTCAAAGTATCTGAAGTGAAAAGATATACCTGGCACGATGCCGCCCGAGGTGAATTAACTGCTGGCGAGAGTGCCCTCGATGACATCATCTTAATCAAAAGTGACGGCTACCCAACCTACAACTTCGCTCATATCATTGATGATTTTGAAATGGGTGTTACTCACATCATGCGCGCGGACGAGTTTATTTCTAGTATGCCGAAATTTTTGAGTATCTACGATGCTTTAGGAATTACCTATCCAGTATTTGCCACCCTACCACCCATTCTTCGCGATGATCGAACTAAAAAACTTGGTAAAAGGGATGGTGCTAAGGATATCCTTGATTACCGTAATGACGGCTTCTTGCCAGAAACAATGATAAACTTTCTCGCCTTAATTGGCTGGAATCCGGGAACAGAACAGGAAATATTTTCAGCTGATGAGTTGATTGATGCATTTTCGTTGGATAAAATCCAGCATGCCGGAGCTGCCTTCAATGAGGAAAAGCTCCGTTGGATGAATAAACAACATCTGATGAAGCTTTCTGATAGTGACTTCATTTCATATATTTCTGAATCACTACCA
>MFMT01000029.1:927-2526 GCA_001783565.1 Candidatus Kaiserbacteria bacterium RIFOXYD1_FULL_42_15
CGGGTTGAATTACGCTTACAGTTTATTGAGGATGTTAGAGCAGGGGAGTATGATTATGCTTTTGAAACACCAAAATACGGAACTTCAATCCTAAAGTGGAAAAATGATACTGATATCAAGGAAGCTGTTCCTCGTTTGATTGAAGCCGAAAATCTGCTTAAAATAGCTGATTTTTCATCAACTGAGACAATAAAAGAAGCCCTATGGCCTTATGCTGAGAGGGTGGGGAAGGGTGAGCTACTCTGGCCTCTACGGGTGGCTCTTTCAGGCAAGGAGCAGTCACCAGACCCATTTACCATTGCTTATACTATAGGACAGAGTGAAACTCTGGCTCGAATTAAAACCGGCTATGGTAAAATATTAGATGATGTTTCCTAAACTCATTACCGCATTCTGTTTTGGCATTTTAATTATTCCCGTCCTTTGGTGGGGAAGTAATTTTACATTTGCCCAAAGTCAGGAAGTTGAACAACTTCAGTCTGAGATAAAACAACGTAACGACCGACTACAGGAAATTCAAAAGGAAATTGCCAAGTATGAAGTTGCTCTAACTCAAGTCGGCTCAGAGAAAAAGACTTTACAAAATGCCATCAACAAACTTGAGTTGGAGAGGAAAAAAATCCAAGCAGATATTAGCTATACAGATCAATCCATCAGTTCTACTGACTTACAACTAAGTAAATTGACTTTAGAAATTTCCAAAACAGAAAACGACATCATCACCAACAAAGAAGCAATTAGTGAGATAGTACGTGAATTGAATCAATCAGGAGATATTTCCCTACTTGAGACACTTTTAACCTATAAACGTCTTTCTGAGTTTTGGAGTTCTTTGGAATCTTTGAATAGCGTGCGGGATAGCATGTCTACTAAAGTTCGAGACTTAATCACTCTGCAAGCTGAATTAGAAGGTAAACAAACAACTACTAATAAACAGCGAGGACAGTTAGTTGAGCTCAAAAACCAATATAGTGATCAAAATAAAGTATTGACTAACAACAAGGCCGAGCAGGCCAGTTTATTGGCGGTCACAAAGGATAAAGAATCAAATTATCAACGAATTCTTCGAGAACAAAAAGCCGCCAAGGATGCTTTGGAAAGAGAAGTACGCGATTTTGAAGCAAAATTGCAATTTATTCTTGACCCTAGCACTATTCCGTCAGCTGGAACGGCAGTTTTCGCTTGGCCACTGAGTAACATTATTATTACCCAATTATTTGGCGGTACCGAATTTGCCAAGCGTAATGCCAGTGTTTATGGTGGCCGTGCCTATCATCCCGGGATAGATATTGGTACCCCCAGCGGTTCAAAGATTTTTGCACCGCTGGCTGGTACAGTCAGAGCCACTGGAAATACTGACGCTGTGCCAGGTTGTTACTCTTGGGGTAAATGGACACTTCTCGATCATTCTAATGGTCTCAGTACCTTATATGCCCACCAGAGCGTAATTAGTGTTGTACCGGGGCAACACGTAGAAACTGGAGAGGTTATAGGCTATTCCGGTAACACTGGTTATAGTACCGGCCCCCACCTACACTTTACAGTTTACGCCAAGAGCGGAGTGACCATTAGACGCTTCAACGAAATTAAAGCCGTGAC
>MFMT01000029.1:2542-7878 GCA_001783565.1 Candidatus Kaiserbacteria bacterium RIFOXYD1_FULL_42_15
ACTACACCAGTAGCCGCCACCGATGCCTACCTAGACCCGATGCTGTACCTACCACAATCAGGGTATACTACGAGTTTGTAAGGTTATGAAGAATATAAAACTTAAAATGGCCACAAAAGAATAAAAAAAGAAATTTGTTTATGCAAGAAAAGCCATAGTAATAAGTGGGGAAGTAAACTACCCCACCGTAATCTACAGGAGGCCATTTGCCATAATTAAAGTCAAGTTAATAATCTACTCAACAAAGCTAAGACACTATCAAAGACACTCGTTAACTTTTCCGATAATCGTGATAGTTTTTAAGAGAAAAATGAATTAGTCAGTTATTTTATTAACAAAGTCAGGAAATATTTTACAAATTTTTTAAATTATAAAAAAAACATAAAAAGTATCTTGTGACATTGATTATGATAATGTGATCATTAAAAGGTGGTGACTTTTTTGTAATTCACCTTCCACATGACTTCAGAGGATATTAACGTGCACACCGAAGGGCTCTCAATCGATTTTAGAGGCACAAAATACCCTTCATATTGTATGAATAATTAGCAATGATAAAATTTTGCTTTTTGCGGTCAATAAATCGAAAAACTTGATAATTAACTCATTTCATAAAAAATGAATTGAACAAGGCAAAGTAACAACCTAGTTGATAGAACTATCCAGGAAAGCGCACTAATGCATTAGCGTTAGCCATTAAAGACAACTTTTAATCAATTGTTAATTATGTTCAATAGCTTGAATAACCCTGATTAAGGGGAAGTGCCTCATGTCGTATTATGGTTATTTTATATACATAACTGAGTATTAGAGTTATTATACTCAGTTATCAACATCCTGAAATGACTCCCTCCCACTGCCGTATTGTATACTTATTCAAATATGAACCACTTACCTTCAATCGACGATTTTCTACTTCACATTCAAGCGAATAATTATTCGCTTGAAACTCTCTACAACTACGAGCGTGACCTCGATACCTTTGCCCATTTTTTGCAAACGGAAATGCGAAATCTTTCTTTTGATAAAGTCACTAAAAAAACTATTGAGCAATACAAGGCCTACCTTAACTCCCCCACTCGCAAGACATCTAGTGGAGCGGAGTCTGATATAAAATTAAAAAGTGGGTCTATTAATCGACATCTTACTTCCCTTCGTCGTTACTTATCTTACTTACTAGATATGGACGAGTTCGTTCCTGTGCCACCCCAGACCATAAAACTACTCCGCATGGGCAAACAGCATGGTCAAGTGGCAGAACTACAAGAACTCATCAAACTAATTGAATGCCCTACTGCCATCGAGAAAGACAACTTCGTCAAAATGCGTAATCGCGCCATGCTTGAAACTCTATTCGCTAGCGGTATGCGTATTTCAGAACTTATCTCTCTTAAAATAACTCAGCTTGACCATTCTGGAAAAATCTTTGTCGAAGGTAAAGGTCGGAAGCGTCGTTTTATTTATTTAACTGCTCGGGCCGAAGGTCACATCCGTGAATATCTAAAAATCCGTGACGACGATAATCCCTACATATTTATTGCGGAACGTGGACTCAATGTCAGCAACAAGAAAAAACATATTTCCCCCAATTACCTCCAAATGAAAATAAAGTGGTACCGGGAATACCTCGGCATGAGTATTAAGACGAGCGCTCACAGTCTCCGTCATGGCTTTGCCACCTACCTAGCAGAATCAGGTGCCAACCCCGCCGCTATCCAAGTACTCTTAGGCCACGAGTCACTTGAAACAACTACCAGATACGTTCACGCCTCAGACCGTTATGCCGAAGATACTCACCATAAATTCCATCCCTTAAAAGAGTAATTATGGAAGTTTTAATTAATAGTGCCGTTAAACAAAAAACCACACCCTTTGTGGGGTGTGGTTTTTTGTTTAACCAAGGTGGAGATTTAGATATTCATCGCGAGCGTTTTACTCCAACAAGGAGCTGACGCATTCCATGGTTTAGTACCCTGTGTCTCGTAGAGGTGACGGGCATAGGCCATGTTGCTGTAAAGATCGTCAAGGTTAAGTCCCATCGTAGCCGCTTCATTCGCGTGATACCGTTTGTTAATTTGCATAACACCGGTATCAGCACTATCAACGCGGCCTTGGAGAATCGAACCATCCGGCAATGTCTGACGAAAGGCAGATTCACATCTGGCAATCTGGATTAAAACCGGCACATCTTTAAAGTAACTTCGGACGAGTGCTTCAGTATTTTCTACCGTAGCTGTCTTTACTGTAACTTCAATTGGTGTGGTTGTAATCTGTCCGTACGCTGCGCTTTCTGGCACTGAATAAACATTAGTGGCGGCCAACATAGCGAGGATAACAGTGGATATAATAAGCCAATGGTCTTAAGTTATAAATACCAGCTGTCCCTGGTAACCGCAGAATCATATCATGACTTTACGAATATTTATATAATAGCATATATTGGACATATTGTCAATGTTGTGCACCACTAAAATTACGGTAATAGATACAAAATATGGCTCAAAAAGCCATATTTTGTATCTATTACATTGACAATTTATCCATTATGTTGCTTGGAAATGTTGTTGAGCTAAAGCCATAGCACCATATAATCCTGCTTCGTCGCCTAATTTTGCTAAAGTGATAAACGGACTAGAAACCACATTATCAAGCACAGCCACAGTCTCCTTTCTCACCACATCAATCGGAATATTGGGGTTCCCAGTCATCATTGAACCACCTAAAATAATAATTTCTGGAGACCAATACAAAATGGTGTTGCGTAGACCTTGAGCCAAATATCCTGCCAACTCATCCCAGACAACATCATCCTGAGGAATGTCATAAGGCTTAACTCCCATTCGCTGCTCCACTGCCCTGCCTGAGACTAAGTTTTCAAGCGTGGGTGTGATATCATCACCAAGAATGGTTCGATCAATATCCAAGACCTGATGACCGGGTTCAAAGCCCTCACTCGAGGCATCAATTGATTGATTGGTAATTTTGGCGCCACCAACACCTGTACTAATACTGTGATAAGCCACCAAATCAACCCCCTGCCCTGCCCCAAAGCAAGTCTCTCCTAAACCAGCCAAAGCGGTGTCATTTTCTAAAATTACCGCTGACTTTAAATTTTTTCTCAACTCGCCTTGAAGGTCAAAACCTATCCACGAAGACAAAATGGCATCATGTTCCAATCCGGTCTTTTCTTCATTGAGTACACCTCTGATACCGCCAACCACTCCTTCAATATCGTCATTTTTTATAAAAGCATGAACAAAGTCGGTAATCTTTTCAACTAACTTCTCTGGTTTACTAGCAGTAGCAAATGTATCTGAGTGAGTAAAAGATTTCAAATCATCACTCAAAGCCACTCGAGATTTTGTACCACCAATATCAAACAAAACATAAGTCATAGGAAAAAATATTAAAACTGGTTAATCTTAGAACAGTCAACGTTCTTAATGATATATTTTTCCACCTCATCAACCGAATCAAAAACCTTGAAAAGATCTAAGTCTTCTTTGTTGATGACCTTATATTTATTGAGTAAGTCCTTTTCAAACCATGCTATTAGTGGATTCCAAAACTCACTACCAATCAAGACCACTGGCAACGGATCAATTTTTTTAGTTTGAATCAAAGTGATAATTTCAAAAAACTCATCTAAGGTACCAAAACCGCCAGGAAAATAAACGTAGGCCTCAGAGGCAAAAGTAAGCATTACTTTGCGGGCAAAAAAGAAATTAAAATTAAGAGATTGTGTAGTGTAGGGATTTGGTTTTTGTTCAAATGGCAATTCAATGTTAAGGCCAATTGATTTACCACCGACTTTAAATGCGCCCACGTTAGATGCCTCCATTATACCCGGACCTCCACCAGAAATAATTGAAAAACCCTTCCTTGCGAGTTTAGCTGCTAGTTCTTCAGCCATTTTATAGTATTTGTCACCCGGCTCTGTGCGGGCACTTCCCCAAAAAGTAACCGAGAGTCCTTGGTTGCGTAGTAATTCAAAACCACTGACAAACTCCGACATGATGCGGAAAACTCGCCATGATTGAATCGCATCACCATTGGAACCATCCGGATCAAGCAAATCACTCACAATTCTACACTGAGCATGGTTTTTTTCTGCCTTCTTGGCGGCTCGCTTTTTACCACTTAAAAAATTCGGTACCATATAAATAATATTGTATCATCTTATACTGACCAAGGGATTTTATAGGAAGAAAACTCGGGGAGAAGTGGTTTGTTATAAAGTAGACGACTGATAACCTCAGTATGACTAAGGGCTCCAGTAAGTGCATTATGAGGTTGTGGTTCTTCCGGAATACCGCAGTAAATCAGAATTGCATCAAGGTCAAGCGCACTGCGTTTATGCTCCGCGTCAATCGGTGGGTTGATCCCTTGCTTTACCATGTGCATATAACACATGGTATGGGTATCAAGTGTACGGTAAGCCAGAGTCCAATTTAATCCGGCTCGTCCCACCGCTGCCCGTAACATATCTCTATCGAAGGATACATTCTGTCCAGCCAGAGTGCGGTTGGAAAGATATTCAATCCATTCCAGGAATTGGGTAATTAGTTCTGCTTCGGACATCTTGTTTGGATCTGTGATTTGTTCTCTAGTAAAACCATTAACGGAGAGCGCCTCATCCATAATATGTGCATCATCCCAAATTTTGCACTCGCCATAGAAATGCCTCTCCGGATTATCTGAATCAACTGCCCCGATAGATACTATGGAGTGCTTTTCATAATTAGTGCCGGATGCTTCAATGTCAAGAATTAGCATAATTAGTATATTAACATATTATAAATAGTAGTTTTTGCCTAAAAAAGTCAGTTAAGCAATCATTACTATTATTAGGTACAATACTGGCATGAATGTACAAATTGAAAAATCTTGGAAAACGATGCTGACAACCGAATTTGAGCAGAAATATTTTCTTACTCTTACTGAAAAGGTTCGAAAAGCTTATTTGACCAGTGTCGTCTATCCCCCACCAAAACTTATCTTTAACGCTTTTGAACATTGTCATTTCAATAATATAAAGGTGGTCATCATCGGACAAGATCCCTATCATGGGCTTGGACAGGCACACGGCTTGGCTTTCTCAGTTCCCGAGGGTGTAAAGACACCACCATCACTTTTAAATATTTACAAGGAAATTAGAAATGACTTGGGTATTGACGTACCAGCAGATGGCAATCTGGAGCGATGGGCTAATCAGGGAGTTTTATTATTAAATGCTACGTTAACAGTAGAGGCGAATTTGGCCGGTTCACATCAAGGTTGGGGGTGGGAGAAATTTACTGATGCGGTAATCCAGACTATATCAGACAAAAAAGAAC
>MFMT01000029.1:7886-12519 GCA_001783565.1 Candidatus Kaiserbacteria bacterium RIFOXYD1_FULL_42_15
TGCCAGTTCAAAACGAGTAATGATTGACGAGAATAAGCATTTTATCCTAACTGCACCACACCCTTCCCCACTTTCTGCCCATCGCGGGTTTTTCGGGTGTAAACATTTTAGTCAAACTAATAAATACTTAATAGAGAAAAATATTTCACCGATTATTTGGTAATTTGTGTAGTTCAAGTGGCTTTATCTTCCTCCAGCGCAGCTGCAAAAGCTGCTCCAAAAAAAACAATGCTGGCTGAAACATATATCCAAATCAATAAAACAATAATAAGACCGGCAGCACCAAAAAGCCCTGGTATGGGGGTGGTGGCTGTGTGAAGGGTGACTAATTCACGGGTAAATAAAATCATACTACTGGCAACCAAGGCGCCATAAAAACGAGACCTGAACGACGGTGCCCGCAGGGTAAGGATTCCGTAACTAAGGGTAAAAAGTAACAAGGTAGAACCAAAGAATATCGCTGGACGAGCATAGCCGAGTAAATTTACAAATTGAATATGGGAAAGAAAAAGAAACATCCGATCAATCAAGATGAGTCCTATCAAATATGACTGAAGAAACAAAAAAAATAAAAGTGATCGTCCTGACCGCTTAAAAAAATTCCTCCAGCCGTTTGATTCCACTTGCCAAATCTTATTAAGGCCAGAAACTAGGCTATTGAAGGTCACCACGACCATGGCAGAGAAAAAGATGGTTGCTAATAGAGGAATGTAGTAACTAGTGGTCAAGTCATCAAAATTATATACTGAAATAAGAAGAAGATCGGTCAATTCAGGGTCAAGTGAATTTCCCCATTGAAGTAATAAGATACCAACTTCATCCGCACCAATTATAATACCGACCAGAGTAATAGATAATAGAAGTAATGGGGTGATCGCAAACGGAACAAAATATGCTAAAGCCGCCGCATGGATGTCGGCCTCACGTTGTAACCAAATAGCGGTGGCCCTGTAAAATAAACGTATTAATTTCATATGCTACCTAGTATACGCTACAGCCCTGGGCAATTTGAAGCTGGAGTATACCCAGCCGACTCCGCTTCAGCTGTTGAATTAAAATAAATTTTATTGTCCTCCTTTATTTGTTTTGCACCCGGACAGGTTAAAAAATGATATTTGGTGCCTGATTTTGAGGCCACATATTTAGTAGTAGATATAGGGTTTGAAGTGAGCCCTGAAGGTTTTGTGTCGCTGATTACTTGTGGTTGGCTTACAGTTACTTTTTCACCCACCTGAGGAACATCAACTAAAACAGCAGAATTTGCCAGCAGGGAGACCTTGGAAGTTCCAACATTTTCTAATCTAGTTACTGATTGTTGACCAAGTACAAACGAACCGAAACCAACTAAAACCAACAAAATCGACACGAAAACGGCATCATCATTGATAAACCGCTTGAGTTTTTTGGATATCTCTTGTATACTCCACGAGTTAAGATTCACGCAAATTATTATAACCTATGTCAACAAAGAAATCAGGCGGATCAGCCAAGAACCTGAAGGACTCACAACCACAATATCTTGGTATCAAACGCACAGATGGGCAAGCCGTTAAGACGGGTGAGATTATTGTTCGTCAGCGTGGTACAAAAGTGGAGGCTGGTAAGAATGTCAAAATTGCCAAAGACCACACTATTTTTGCTATGGTCAATGGCACTGTATCGTTCCGCGAAATGCGCAAGATGCGTTTTGATGGTAAAACTCTAAAGAAAAAGGCAGTTGATGTTGTGATTGCTTAACCAAAAGAAAGCATAACCAAAAAACTTAGGGGTTAAACCCCTAAGTTTTTTGGTTATGCTTTCTAGGATTTAAGAACTAAAATAGTTTACAAAGATGTCGGGATAACTTCAGCTGAATCGTTGACTCGTCCAGAAATTATAGTAGCTGAATTAATAACTATGTCCTTGAGTGGTAAGTCTCTTTGATTGGTTGGCTCCTTTCCAATGGTGTCAACAATGTCCATGCCTTTTATTACTCGCCCGAAAACCGGATGTGCTGATGTTAGTGGCGGTTTATCAAAATCAAGATTTACGTTATCAGCCAGATTAATAAAAAACTGACTGCCACCTGAATTTGGTCCACTGTTGGCCATCGCTATGGTACCGCGTACATTTGTCAATAAATCGCTCTTGATATGTTCGTCAGCAATAGCATAACCAGGTCCACCTGTACCGTATGTTAATACATTAGGTGTCTTGGTATTTGGGTCACCTCCCTGAATCATAAAACCATCAATAACGCGATGGAATTTTACTCCATCATAAAAACCTTCCGACACAAGCTTTTCAAAGTTTCCAGCCGTTATTGGCATGGTGTCTTTGAAGAGTTCTAATTCAATAATTCCGTCCGTTGTCTCAAAAACTGCGATAGGGTTCATAGGGTTTGATATTTCAGGTTGATTAATACTTTGTTCTTTTGGTGTCAAAGGTGAAGTGATGTCTGCTTTTGATGAGTCTAGGATAAGTTCTTTGTTTGCTGTTCCTGCCCAATAAGCCAAACCAGATACTAATACTGCACATGTTAACAATAGAATTACGATACCGCGATAACTTGCCATAAATAAATATCAATTAATTACTTCTTGATTACTTCTAATTTTACCAAGCCGTGTTTATCTGCTAACTGAATGGCAACCTCATAAACCCCCAGGGCTTTGATTGGTTCAGCTAGTTTAATTAAATCGGTAGAGATTGCATACCCTGCATCAGCCAACGCCCTAGCGACATCTGATTCCTTTACTGCCTTAAATAAATGTTGCTGTTCATTAGCTTCAACAGCTAGAGTGATAGTTGACTCCTTCAAGGCTTCACAAGCAGATAAAAAGACCTCAATTTGGGTAGCAGAATCAATTATTTGCTTATCCTTTCGAGCAAGTACACGTTTAACATTTTCCGGTGTGGACGCTTCAGCCAACCCTTGAGGAATGAGCTTATTAAGGGCATAGCCATCTGGTACCGTTGTCAATTCAAACCGTTTACCAAGCTTGGCCACATCGCGCAACAAAATAACTTTCATATCTTATCTGAAATTAACTAATATGTCCCGTATCATAACAAATCTGTCAGCATGAGCCAAGCTTTATCACTTTGTCAGTCTTTTTATAGGTCACTGTGAGATGTTCGTAGTAGACGTACTGACAGACGGTTGATAGGTGCCATGTAAAAAATCAATTGCTGTTTGTAGTTGTGGGTCCTCGTTAGCCAGTCGCTGTTCTGAGGTACGTTCAACAGAAATATCAGGCGCAATACCACCGTTGGAAATTGAAGTGCCATCAGGAGTAAGCCACCGCGCGATAGTCACCTTAAGAGCGGCACCACTCTCTAGATCAACTAATTCCTGAACGGAACCTTTACCAAAGGAATTTTGACCAATTATAGTAGCATAACCGTGCTGACCGAGTGCACCAGCCAAAATCTCGGCCGCTGAAGCTGAACCGCCGTCAATCAGCACTACTATTTCATCAGTTACAAAACGTTTTACAATTTTGCCCTTACTGCGATAAATCTGTTCATCTCTTGAATCGCCAAAATTTTCCCGTAAAACAACTTCTCCAGCCGGCATGATGTAGCTGGCAATAGCCACCGCACTCTGTAAGAATCCGCCAGGATTACCACGCATATCAAGAACTAGTTTCTTGGCCCCATTATTTACATATTCACGCAGGGCAGTCTGCATTTTAGCTTCAGAAATTGCGTTAAAACTATAGAGGGTAATGATAAAAATATCTCCTCTTTTCTCGGTTTTGACAGTGGGAATTTCTATCTTGGCCCGAGTTACTTCTATCTTTTTCAATTCATGCTCTCCTTCGCGTAAAATGGATAAAGTAACCACTGTTCCCTCCTCACCTCGAATCAGGCGCACTGCTGTATCAACCCCAAACCCTTCAGTACTAGTACCATTAATGGCAACAATAATATCACCTGCGAGTAGACCGGATTTTTCAGCAGGTGTTCCCGGTAGAGGAGAAATGATAGTAATCATACTATTTCTCATCCCTACTTCCATCCCCACCCCACTGAAATTACCAGAGATGTCTTCACTGAAATATGAGGCCTCATTTGGTGGCAGATACGTTGTGTAGGGATCATTAAAGGCTTGTACCAAACCAGCAATTGCACCACGTACTTTCTCTTCACTCGATAACGGTACCGATGAAGAGGCGATAGCAAACTTTTCATCCATTAGGTCCCACACTTTCCAGAACTCACTTAAATCAGCTTTATCTGTGGCGGACGTGGCTGGCGGGTTAGAAAAAAAAGAAAATAAACTGGCAGATTGATAATTTGGATTAGTAAAGGATCCGATATGGACGCCGGAAAAAAAAGCTGATGTAGCCAGAATAAGGGCGAGTCCAATTCCCAATAAACTTTTGGACGAACCTGATCTTTGTGATAATGTTTCATCTTGCATACTCACCATTATTACACACCCCAGGCAGAGTACCAAAATTTTCTGGTTATAAGCTACTTGGATGGCGTAACAACAAAATAGCGGAATAGCGTGAAAATCGGTATGAGTTGCTTTACCAGGGTTCGCAAAGACGCCAACGCTCGACATAAACCACCATCGTCCGTCTTTACCTGCCTGCCATGCCTGCGCATGCAGGGCAGACAGGCGAGTCACACGAAGCAATCC
>MFMT01000029.1:12544-12889 GCA_001783565.1 Candidatus Kaiserbacteria bacterium RIFOXYD1_FULL_42_15
ATCGCCACGTCACTCCGCTGTAGCTCCGCTCCTCGCGAAGACGCTATCTTTTCATCGTCTTTGCGAGTGAGAAAGTCCAGTGGACTTTCGCAAGACCTTGCCAGCTCTTTTGCAAAAAGAGCGACAAGGTGTACAGTCCCTGTTAAGGGAAAGCGCGGCAATCCACGTTGTCACGCAACACTGGATTGCCACGTCACTCCGCTAAGGCTCCGTTCCTCGCAAAGACGACGACTGCCGTCTGTCTTTGTGAGTCGCAGGCAAGCACTCCTCGTCCTCGTTCTAAACAATCACACCGTTTAACCAGCTAAACCTCCCACACTACCGGTACCACTTCCATAATCACAT